>JBEIFN010000728.1:0-1508 GCA_040382435.1 Alphaproteobacteria bacterium | reverse complement strand
GTGCCATTCCTCTTCGTACCCCTCGCGTTCGCGGCCGATAAGGCCTTGGTCAACGCGTACGACCGCGTCCCGAGCGAGGTGCGCGCGTCCGACAACGCCGCGCTCTGGTGGCCCGAGGAGGCGTGGCCGGTCGACGAGGCGCTGTCAGGCCGCGTGCTCGATGCGGTCGAGGACGCATGGCGCGTCTACTTCGACGACCTCGAGCTCCCCGAGATCGCCAGCACCGACGTCCAGAAGTTCAACCTCTACGTCGGCGGAACGCAAGCCAACTGGCCGGCCACGCGCGAGGGCGCGCTCGGCTACCATGCTGGCGACCCGACGGGCGCCGACATGATCGTTCTGAACCTCGCGCAACTGCGCGCCCTCGACGACGCCGAGCCTGACAACGGCTTCCTCGAGCGGACGCTGCACCACGAGGTCTTCCACGCGGTGCACGGCCTGACGCCCTTCTACGCGGGGTCGGACAGCTGGCTGAAGGAGGCCGGTGCAGACTGGGCGGCCAACAAGGTCGACCCGACCAACCCGTGGCGATGGTACAGCGCCGCGATGGCCGCGCTGCGTCCCAACCTCGCCGTCCACACCAACCTCGGGGTCCCGGACGGTGCGAGCGCGAACGTCGACCTGTGGCACGAGTACGGCATGAGCCGCCTCCTCGAACGTCTGGAGGACGACGTGGGCACGGCGTCGATGGTCAGCCTCTGGCACCGTGTCCGCACCCTGGGCCGACGCGACCGGAGCTGGCCTGTGCTGACGCAGGAGGTCGAGGCTGCGGGCGGCGATGTCGAGGAGGCGCTGCTGTCGCTCGGCGTGCGGAACGCGACGTTGGCGCACCCCGACGACGTCGGCCTCCAAGCGATGATCGAGGCCCTGACCGAGACGATCGGCGACGACGCGCTGCTGACCCCGGCCGCTGCCGTCGTGGAGGGCGACGGAGCGCCCGATGGCCTTCGTCCCGAGGCGGCGTCGCTCCCCGGCGCCATCGCATACAACCACGTCGTCTGGAGGCGACCGACGGGTCCGTGGGCCGAGATCCTCTTCGAACCCGATCTTCGCAGTGATCGCGGCCGCGACGCCGTGTGGGCTGGACGCGCCGTGATCGAGGGCGGTCCCGACGCCGGTGAGATGCCGCTCAGTTTGTCGGGGGCGCCGGAGAGGTTCGCGGCCCGCGACGCGCGAGCCATCACCCTCGTGCTGGGCGTCCTCACGCCGCCAGCCGACGACAACGAGCCCGAGACGTTCGGATACCGCATCCGGCTAAGCGCCACCGCCGAGCCGGTCGACCCGGACGGGTGCGGATGTGCCGACTTGCCTCCCCCGAGCGTGCTTTGGCCCTTGGCCGCACTTGCGCCCCTCGTCGCACGCCGGCGCGCACGCCGCTTTCCGCCTTGAGGACATCGACCGATGCACGATTTGCCGCTGCACGCCGCCTCGGTGCTGCTTGGACCTGACGCCGCCGACGGCGACCCCACCAACCTCGTCGCGCGCGTCTGCGAGGCGCTTCGGGAGCG
>JBEIFN010000727.1:0-1512 GCA_040382435.1 Alphaproteobacteria bacterium | reverse complement strand
TGCTGCGCCTCGTGGCGTGCGAACCCTGGCTCCGCATCGGTGGGATGGGTGTCGTGCGACGCCGTCTCGGGCGGCATCTCGTAGTCGGCCTCCTCCGTGAGTCCACGCTCCAAGGCGGACTCCTCGGTGGCCGTAGGTTCTTCATGCAGCGGCCCTGCCTCCTCCGTCATCGCCGGCGCCTCGTCGGTGGCGTCCTCGGGAGGTAGCTCCGCCGCCGGAGCGGCCCAGTGCTTCGATGACCGGCGGACAATGGTCGGTACCGCGGGCCCGGCGTGGCGAGGCGCGACGGTCTCGGGCTGGAGCGTGAGGTCGTTCTGCCAGCTCGTGCCAAGGTCGCCGAAGGGAGCGGCGCCGTCCCAGGTCGCCTCGGCATCCCACGCGTCGTCCGCCTGCAGGCCGAAGCCCGCACGGCGACGTTTCACGTCTGGCGGTCCGCCCGATGCCACTCAGCCTCCGTCGAACAACGCGCGAACATCGCCGCCGACCGCGACCACCGCGAGCGACCCACGGGCGTTGCTTATCGCGAGAAGGGGCGATGCGCTGCCCACGACCCACGTAGCACGCCGGAAGGGGCCGTTGGGCAAGCCCGCCTCGTAGACCTCGCCGGCCGCCAGATCGGCGACCAGCACCCGACCCTCCTTGGCCGTGATCGACTCGACGAACGCGACACAGGGGCGACCTTGGACGACGGCAACGTCCATCGCGAGGATGTCGGGCTCGTCGGTGAGCCGCAGCGGTTCTTCGCGGCCCCGACCTCCGAGGCGCAGTGCGCGCAGCCCTCCGGGATCGCGCGTGCCCTTCCGCGGCGCGACCCACGCCGCCCACACGGCGCCTTCGTCGTCGCGCACAAGGACGCCGCTCTCGGGAAACCCGTCGGGGAGCCGCACGGGATCCGCGAGGGTGGCCCCGGACGTCGGCAACACAGTCTCGGCCTTGCACCGCAGGATGGGGCGTTCCCTCCCGGTGAAGGTGACGGCGACGGGGCGCGCCGCGTCGACCACCGCGACGAACCCTTCCCCCAGATCGCGCATCAAGCGAACGCCCGGACCACGGCGTCCGACGAACCACAGCGCAGGCCGCCCCTCGATCCGCGTGAAGACGGGCGTGCCGACGACCTCGTCGGGCAACCGCGCCGCGCGCGCGACCCCGACGGTCCCGGTCGACGAGAGGGACCAAGACAGCACCGCAGGGCCGGCGGCCCGGGCCACCACAGCCAACAGCACGAAGCCCTCGTCGGCGGGGACGACGTCGACAGCGAGGACCTTGCGGCCATCGACCGACAAGACGCCGTAGTGCGCCTTCTCCTTACGCTCGACCGCCCCACGCAGCGTCTTGCCCTCTTCCGGTTCGTCCTGAAGCCAAACCGCCGCCACCGCATCCGTCGTGCTGGCCGCCTTCGCCGCCATCAGGTTGCGACGCGTCGACGCGTCGAGCGCGCCGGTGCGCGACGCGGTGGCGGCCTGTTCGGGTGTGATCGCCGTCAAGCTCAGCTCGATCCCGCCGAGGTCGGCC
>JBEIFN010000726.1:0-1515 GCA_040382435.1 Alphaproteobacteria bacterium | reverse complement strand
TGCCGGTCTATGCGTACGGTCGGCCCCCTTCGGACGGTTGGTTCGCGCTCGGAGGGCCTGCGCTCGAGCCGGTGTCGATCCCGGAGTCGGGGGCCTCGACCGTCCTGTCCCGTCTGCGCGCCCTTCAGCTGACGGTCGATCCGGCTCTGGAGGACGCGGACGCGGTCCTCGACGACGCGCCCGTGGCACCGTCGACCACGTCGTTCGAGCGCGAGCCGCCCGCCGTGGTCGCCCCGTCGCCGAGCGCGTCGCCGCCCGAGGCGTCGCCGCCGGTCCCCGCGCCCCCGCCCTCGGTGCCCTCCTCGCCGCCTCCCGAGCCGTCGCCGACGCCTTCCGAGGCGCCCGTGCTGGGGGTCGATCTGACGCCTGGACCCGCGCACCTCGACGAGCCGCCGGAACCGGAGAAGGCGCCGAAGCCTGAGGGCGACGTGGAGGCGCCTTGAGGTTCCTCGTCGCCGCGGCGGCGATGGGCGTCGGGTGCGGGTGGTGGCCGGCGTCGGATGCGCCGGTCGTCCGTGATCCCGTCGAGGTCGTCGGGGTTCTGACCCCTTCCACGTCGGAGGCGGAGTCACTCCCTTCTGTGCGGCCCCGCGTGGGCCAAGCGGGGTGGTTCCTGCTGTCGGCGATGTTTCCTACAGAAGCTCCGGTGACCGACCGGTTCGGTGTCCCGACCGATCGGGTCGAGGCCCGTGGCGGGGAAGCGGTGGGGATCCTCGATCTCGATCGCGACGGCGACCACGACGCCGTCATCGTCAATGGCACAGACTGGTTCTACGTCCTACGCAACGAAGGCGCCGATGGCGACAAGCTCGAGTTCCGCCTCCAAGCGATCCTCGACGGCCCGCCCGACGACGGCTTCAGCCACCGCGCGAAGGGGCTGGGCCTGCATGACTTCGACAACGACGGCGACCTCGACCTTTGGCTCGCCAACCAAGGGCGGGGCGGCTTGATCACCTACAAACGCGATCCACCGGTGGACAAGGGCTTGTATCGGTCGGCGGGGTACAGCACGTGGACGAACGACGGCGGCACCTGGGTTCCCGAGCCGCGGGGCCTTGACGGTGCAGGCTCCAAGCGCACCGCCGTTTTTGATGACCTCGATGGGGACGGGTGGACGGACGCTTGGCTCGGCGTCTCGTCGTACTACGGGATCTGGTACGCCGGAGGCGACGAACCCTCACAGCTCGTGCCGGGGCGGCGGGTGCATCGCTTCGGGCGCGACCACGCGGCGTCCGCCTTTGTCGTTCCGCCGCAGTTCTTCGCCGATGGCACGGGCGCGAGCGTCAAGAACTTCAAGGCGTCCGTCGCGCGCGATCTGGACGGCGACGGGCGCGCTGAGCTGGTGGTGGGCGGCATCGCCGACCTGTGGGCCAACGCCTCGTTCGACACCCAGGACCCCAACGAGGTCGGCTACCAGGGGGGATGGGACCGCGGGCTCTTTCTGTTCCACAATCAGTCGACGCCGGGCAGCGCGCGGATGGTCGAGGTGGGGAACGAGGTCGTCGAAGGGGGCGC
>JBEIFN010000725.1:0-1518 GCA_040382435.1 Alphaproteobacteria bacterium | reverse complement strand
GATCGGGAAGTCGAGTCGCTCCGAGACGGGCGTCGTCGGCAGCCCGCCGAGGAAGCGGAGCGGGACGATCGGCCGGCCGGTCGCGACCGCAAGATCGAGGAACGCCCCCGAGACGTTCTCGATCGGTGCGCCCGCCGCGGTCGCCCGCGTGCCGTCGGTGTGGACGAGCAGGCTCTGCGTGCCTTGCTTCATGCGTGCCGCGACGCCCGCGAGGATCGTCGCCATGCCGCCTGCGTCCGATCGGTCGAAGAACGTGATCACTTCCGGGTCACGCACGCCGGGGTGCGAGAACGCGTGACGTATCAGCCGGCCGAGCCACGTCGTCCGGTGCTCGGCCTTGGCGATCGTCACCAACGGGACCCGGTTCCACCCGCCGAGGACGATGGACGCGAGCAAGGACTCGAGCATGACCTGGTGGTTGGCGAGCACGATCATCGGCTGTCCACGGACGGCGGCGAGCGCGGGCGCGTCGAGCATCCGCACGCCCGCGACGAAACGCTCGATCAGCCCGTAAAATGCGTCCTCCGCGGGCCATCGAACGCCAAAGAACCCGCGCCAGAAGTCCTCGACCTCGCGTAGGTTCAAGGACGCCGCCCCCACCGCCGACGCGGCTTCGGCGGTGCGCTCCACGGTGACCACGACGTCGGAGAGCGGGTTGGCCGCAGCGCGCGCGACGCCACCTTCCCACACCACCGCACGCGGGTGCACCCCGAGCGCGGCCGCCGCGTGCTCGCGCCCGGCGATCTCCGCGACGCGGTCCTCGCCCGAGACGCCCCACACGGCGGCGACCGTGCCCGGGAGGAAGTCGGAGGCATCGACGTCGGCGCGACGCACGGTGGTCCCGGTCGCGTCGCGGGCCCCGAGTCCGACCTCCGGGACGACCTCGCCGCGCAGGAAGGCCGCACGCTTGGCGGACGGGGCGCACCCGACCGGGCCCTTGGGCACGAGGACCTCGGTGAGATCGAGCTCTAAGACGACGTCGTCACCGTCGAGGGCTTGAAGTCGCGTCGAGACGAACGGCGGACTCGCCGAGGTCAGCGCGGCACGGACCGCCAACGGGGTCGTCCCCTGCGTCCACCGATCGGTCCAGCGGAGGCGCGAGACGCGCAGCGGGTACGCGGCTTGGTCGTTGGCGAGCGAAGACGCCCACGTGTCGATGGCGTCGTGCGGGATCAGGTGCAGCAAGGCGTCGAGGATGCCGGGACGCACGCGAAGCGACGGCACCGGATCCGCATCGCGCCGAAGCACGCCGCTCGCAGCACCGGCGCTCCGGCGAACCTCGCCGAGGTGCCGGAACGACGGGCCATGAAACAACGCGTCGTCCGCGTAGACATCGACGCTGGGCGCGTCGACGGAGGGCAGCGGTCGCGCCTCGGGACCGCCCGCCCGGATGACGCGGGCATCGGCGACCGCGGTGTCGTCGTCTCCGGAGAACAGCGTCACGACGTCGCCGTCGATTGCCGTCCGCCACGGCGTGGGCCCGTCGACCCGCGCCCATCGAAGGACCCGCACGGCGTC
>JBEIFN010000724.1:0-1519 GCA_040382435.1 Alphaproteobacteria bacterium | reverse complement strand
TCGGTGCAACCGTAGACGAACCGGCAGCTGTCGTCGTCGAGCGTGGCCGCCGGGTCGTAGTTGTCGGCGATCGGGTCCATGCAACCCTCGACGCAACCGGTCGCGGTGAACGACGCGACCTCGGCTTCGGTGGCGCGTCGGCCCGTCCACGTCGCGACCTCGGTCGAACAGTTCACGATCCGTCCGGCGGGGATTACGCCGCCGTTCGCTTCGCGGAACGTGAGGGTGCACGGCGAGCCGTTGACCGTCTCTTCGATGATGATCCACGGCTTGCGGACGCTGAAGCCGTCCTCGGAGAGTACGGAGCGCTCATCGCAGACGAGCTCGAGGGACAGCGTGTTCGGGATGTTCTCGATCTCGAACTCGATCGAGAGCACCGCGGGGCCGAGCGTGGCGACCGGCGTGTCGTCGGTGTCGGGCGGAGCCGTCTCGGTGTCGCTGTCGCCGCTATCGGCCGTGTCGACCGGGGTGACGCACAGGCGCTCGTCGTTGAGGACGAGGCCTTCGTCGCAGACAGGGTTGCACGCGCCGAGCGCGATGACGCTCAACCCTGCGAACCCACCGACGCGAACCCACGCTTCCGCCTTCCGACGCATGACGCCTCCGACGGCGCATCGTACCCCGTGGAGAGGGGTTCTGCCCAGCCTCACGCCCTCGACCGCGTCCAAACGCCGGAGTACGTCGCGCCGAGGAGGGCCGATGGCACGGTACGAGGTGACGGTGGAGGCGATCGCAGAGGTCGACGATGTCCCCGGCCGCGTCCGCGACGCCGGTTTGCGCGAGCTCGCCGTCGCCCTGGGGGCGTCCGACGACGCAGACGCCGACGCGTGGTCGCAGCTCGCCGAAGCGTTCCGCGCCCAGACGCCGCGCGACCTCGGGGAGTCGTTGATGGAGGCAGTGCTGTGGCAGCCGCCCATCCCGGCCTACTGCGAGACCTTGATGCACAAGTGCGCGGCGAGTCCGCCGCCTTGGGTCGACCACGACATCCCCGAGGACCGCGTCAACCTTTGGTATGCGCACCACGTGCTGCATCGGGTCTTCCCCGAGACCTACCCGGCGCCGATGCTGACGCGCGTCACGCTCGCGCTGTCGACGACTGATGCGACCGCCCGGCCGCCCGTCCTGCGCACACCTCCGAAGGACCGTGTGGCGGCGGCCGCGGCTGCCCTGCTCGCGCGACCCACGCCGATGCCGCTGGCCGCCGAGGCGTCGCGCGAGGGGTGGGCCTTCGATGTGCTGTGGGCCGTGGAAGGGTCGGAGAAGCGGCGGGTGTCGACCGACGGCGTCGAGGCGGCGGTGGTGCGGCTGACGGTGACGTTCGCGCCGCAGTGGCGCGGCGACCTCGCCGTCGGCGAGCAGTGGTCGTTCGACGGCTGAGACAGGGCCGCAAAAAGCACGCGAGCCCCGCGAGGGGGCTCAGGCGTGGGTCATCGCGAGGCGGCGGGCGCGATCGCCCGCGCCGCTCAGTTGAGCCAGCCTTGGATCTGCTCGTCCTTGAGGGCGGCGGGGTGACCGCGCC
>JBEIFN010000723.1:0-1528 GCA_040382435.1 Alphaproteobacteria bacterium | reverse complement strand
CGCGTGGGTGACGTGGCCCAACGGCGACGTCGAGTCACTCCCCGGGTTGCGGTTGGGGGCCCGACACGTCGTCGAGCAAGGGCGCGGCGTGACCGAAGTCTGGCCCTACGCGCCGCGGGTTCTCGGCGGCGGCGCGGCCCCGGCCACGCACGTGCACGATACGGGCGTGCCCTAGCGTCCACCACACCGCCGCGCGTGCTCGCCCGTGGTAGGTTCCACGCGCGGAGGTTGGATGCTGTTCTTCGCGTGGCTGGTCGCCTGCGACGCCCTGCAAGGCCCCGACGAGGACGTCGCGGAGGACGTCGAGACCTGGTCGCCGCCTGATACCCGCGGCACCTGGGAGGCCGGCGTCACCACGCTGACCTACCTCGATCCCCGGGGGCGCACGCTCGAGATCGAGGTGTGGTACCCAGCGGTCCCCGAAGCCGGCGACACGCCGGACCCGTACCCGGAGCTACCCATCACGATCGGAGCGTATCGGGACGCACCTCCCGCGGATGGCGCGTTCCCGTTGGTCGCGTTTAGCCACGGCTTTGGCGGGATCCGCTACCAGTCGCCGACCCTCACCGAGCATCTGGCGCGCCACGGCTACGTCGTGACGGCCCCCGACCACGAGGGAACGATTCTGTTGTTCCTCGACTGGGACGAGATGGATCGTCACGTCCTCGAACGGCCTGACGACGTCCGCTACGCGGTCGACGCCACCTTCGAGGCGGCTGGCTCCGGGCACCCGCTGCTCGGAGGCCATGTCGCGGGGTCGACCTACGCGCTGGTCGGCCACAGCTTCGGGGCCGTCACCGCCCTGGTGGTGGGCGGGGCCGAGCCCGACTTTCCGGCAGTGGCGGCGTATTGCGACGCGAACGATGGCCTTCAGGGTTGTGACTACCTACCCGACATCGATCCCGCCGACGTCGCTGGCCACGGGACCGTCGACCCACGCGCGGAGGCCTTGGTCGCGATGAGCCCAGGCGGCTGGTACGCCTACGGGGCAGACGGCGCAAACCTCGCCGCCACCGTCCCCTCGCTCGTGCTGTCGGGCGACAACGACGGGGTGCTCAACTACGAGGCCGAGCAACGCCCGACGTGGGAGCGGATGGGGACGCCGACGAGCCTCGTCACCTTCGCGGGTGCAGGGCACTACGCCGCGTTCTCCGACATGTGCCGCCTGCTCGCGACGTTCGAGGACTGCAAAGGGCCCGATGCGGGCTTCCTCGATAGCGAGCGGGGCAAAGTGTTGACGACCACGCTCGTCACGGCGTTCCTCGATGCCCGTTGGCGTGGCGAGACGCGGGCAGCGGCGTGGCTGGCGCCCGAGACCGTGCAGTCCAACCCTGAGCTCACCTTCGAAACCCGAGAGGCCCCCTGATGATCGCCCTTCTCCTCAGCATCGCGCTGTCCTTCGCCTCCGACTGCGGGTTCATCCAAGACAGCGATCAACGGTCGTTGTGCCGCGCACAAGAGAGCCGCAGCACCAGCGAGTGCGGTTTCATCGGCAACAGCGACACCCGTTCGTACTGCCGGGCGGTGG
>JBEIFN010000722.1:0-1531 GCA_040382435.1 Alphaproteobacteria bacterium | reverse complement strand
GGTGCACGTAGTCCGACAGGCCAAGCGGCTTGAGCAGCCGGACGTTCGGGTGGAAGCGCGCGCCGGTGGCATCGACGCGCTTCTGCGTCCGCGGGTGCGTCGACACGATGACGGGGAGGCCGTGCCGCTCCGCCACGGCATTGAGCACCTCGACGAGCCGGGCGAAGCTGGCGTCGCCGTCGACGTTCTCCTCTCGGTGCGCGCTCACCATGAAGTACCCGTTCGCGCGGAGCCCGAGCCGCGCGAGCACGTCCGACGCGTCGATCCTCGGGCGGTAGTGGCTGAGCACCTCGAACATGGGGCTGCCGGTCTTGATGACCAGGTCCGCGGGCAGGCCCTCGGCGAGCAGGTACTCGCGCGCGATGTCGCTGTAGGTGAGGTTCACGTCGGCGGAATGGTCGACGATCCGGCGGTTGATCTCCTCGGGCACCCGCTGGTCGAAGCAGCGGTTGCCGGCCTCCATGTGGAAGACCGGGATCTTCCGCCGCTTGGCGGGGATCACCGAAAGGCAGCTGTTGGTGTCGCCGAGCACGAGCAGCGCCTCCGGGCGGACGGTCGCGAGCACGCCGTCGACGGTCGCGATGATGCGCCCGATGGTCTCCGCCGCGGTTCCGCCGGCGGCGCCGAGGAAGTGGTCGGGCTTCCGGATCCCCAGGTCCTCGAAGAAGATCTGGTTCAGCTCGTAGTCGTAGTTCTGCCCCGTGTGGATGATGGTGTGGTCGCAATGCTCGTCGAGCTTGGACATCACGCGCGAGAGGCGGATGATCTCGGGGCGGGTTCCGACGACGGTGGCGACCTTCAGCTTGTTCATCGGGAGTCGGCTCAGAGCTTGGACGGGATGGTGTCGGGACGGTCTCGGTCGAGCACCTCGTTCGCCCACAGGAGGACCACGAGCTCGCCGTCGCCGACGTTCGTCACGTCGTGCGACCAGCCGGGCACCGTGTCCACGATGCGCGGAGAGGCGCCGTCCGTCTCGAGCTCGTGCGTCTCGCCGGTGAGCACGTGACGGAAGCGGAAGCGCGCGCGGCCGGTGACCACGAGGAATTTCTCGTTCTTCGTGTGGTGGTAGTGCCCGCCGCGCGTGACGCCGGGGTGGGCGGTGAAGAACGAGACCTGGCCCGAATCCCGCGTCCGCAGCATCTCGGCGAACGCGCCCCGGGGGTCCACGTGCACCGGGATCGGGTACGCGAAGTCCTCGGGGGGCAGGTAGCTGAGGTAGGTGGCGTAGAGCGCCCGCAGGAAACCCGTCCCCACCGCGTCGACGCCGAGCGCGGGACGGGTGTCGTGGAACCGGCGGATCGCGTCGGCCATCGCGCCAACCGTGGTCGAGTAGACGGGCTCAGCCGTCCGGAACGGCCCGCCGGGGATCGACTCGCCTCGACCGTGCGCAGCGAGGATCGCGAGGAACGAGTCGACCACGTCATCCACGTAGACGAGGCTCAGCGGCGCCGCCGGGTCGTGGATGTTGATCGGGAGGCCGCGCGCGATGTTGTGGCAGAAGGTCGCGACGGCCGAGTTGTAGTTCGGGCGG
>JBEIFN010000721.1:0-1534 GCA_040382435.1 Alphaproteobacteria bacterium | reverse complement strand
GGACGTACCACAACGCGCGCCGCGTTCAGATGGCTCGGCTTGCGAACCACGACACGGTGGGGTGCGGCAAGTCGGTGCTACGGCTGGTCATCGGCTGATCCACCTTGCCGGTGCCAGGCCGAGAGGGCATCGGGTGCGCGACGCCACAGGCCGGTCGTCTCACGGTCTACGCGCACTTTGCCGGGCTCCCCCTTGATCGGGCGGACGTCGCACCGCCGTGCGCGCTGGACGACGACGTCGACGTCCGGGGGGACGCGGGCTGTCGCGAGCAACACTTCGATCGCGGCCCGGACGGCGGCATCATCCTCCCGTGCAGCGAGGCGCAAGACCACGTGCGGCGATGGCCGGTCGCGCAAGTGAAACCACAGGTCGCGGGGACCCGCGTCCCTCAGCACGGCGGTGGCGCTGTGCCGGTCACGGCTGACGTGGATCGTGGCGCCGCGTGGACCTGCCCACTGCCAGTAGGGTTTGGCGGTCGCAGGCACCGCCTTCGCGCCCCTCGCGACGCCGCTGACGTCCGCGTCGGCGGCCAATGCCTCACGGGCTGCCGTCAAGCGCCCCTCGATGTCGGCGGTCGCCGCCGAGAGTCGCGCTGCACGGGCGTACCTCGCAGCGATCTGCGCTCGAATCGGGCGCGCTGGATCCAGCTGGACCGTTCGTGGCGCGCCCGTGGTGAGGTCGGCCAACTCGGCCTGGGTCGCACCGTGGGGAACGATGTGGGCGTAGGCGGCGAGCAGATCGGTCTCGTCTCGAAGCGATGTCGCTCCTTTGGCTCGGGCGAGATCGCGCTCCAGCGCGTCGATCTTGCGTCGCAACGCTGTCTGTCGCCGTCGCTTGAGCTGCACAGCTTCCTCTGCGACCCTTCGGGCGCTCTCCGCTGCCGCCAGCTCCGGGAAGAGCGCGTTCGCGCTGGTCCATGGGTCATCGGGGTCCAGTCGGGACGGCGGTGCGGACGCGGTTGGCTGCGACGGGGGAGCGAGGTCGCGCGCGACGGGGCCGTCGGTGCTCGCCACCGCCTCGCCGTCCTCCCTCCACACCAACCGGCCCCGGCCGAAGAACCAAGCTTCCAAAGTTCCCGTCGAAAAATGAAGCGTCACCCTTCGCTCATCGCCGAGGCACTCGACCCCGAGCAACTGGGCCGGGAGCCGTGCGCGGAGCAAGCCCTGAAAGGACAGCGGACGCTTGGGGTTGGGCGGCGGCACATCCTGCCACCGCATGTGGGGGAAGGGGCGCACCTCCAACCGCCACCATCGCCCGTCCCCGTGCAGCAGGACCGTGCCCGCGTCGGGCACACGGGCCTCGCGGACGACCATGGGGCAAGCGGACGCCCAAGCCGCCGCGAGGTGTCGTAGCTCCGTCGAACGGATACCCGTAGACATCGGTGGGGTCCTTGGGGGGCGCAGATGCGGCTTGCGGCAGGTTGGATGGGTCTGTGGGTCACGACGCAGGCGTGGGCTGCTCCGTATTACCTAGAATCCGAGCCATCAAGCGAGCGCTCGGGCGTCTACGAAGCTGCGCGCGTGGCGGCCGACGC
>JBEIFN010000720.1:0-1542 GCA_040382435.1 Alphaproteobacteria bacterium | reverse complement strand
GCACACCGCGGAGAGGGACGAATCCCGGGGTAAGATCAAAGAGGGGGAACGCGATGATACCGAGCGGTCGAGCCCGCCAGCACCTTGAGGATACCGCCGAAGGTCGGTCGCCCCAACGGCGTGGGGCATTCTTGACCAGCCCGACACAGCGCGCGGACCGCCTCAGGACAACAACCACCTGAGAACGCCGAACACCGCCGGACACGGACAACGGCACACCCCGTCCTTCCCAACGGCGAACGACAACCTCCCGGCGACGTCGCGGCGCGCCCCCAGCGCGCGACGCCGCCACCGGATAAGACTTCGCCACGCACGCAGTCGCCTGCTCCCGAGGGAACCCATGCGCGTCCTCCCCCTTGTTCTGCCCGCCCTCCTCGCGACCGGGTGTGCCCACACCCGCGCGACCGACCAGCTGTTGGCGGCTTACGGTGCGGCCCAGCTGCGCGCCGTGGTGGCAGAAGAGCAAGCCGCCAACCTCGGCCGACAAGTGCAACACCTCGAAGATCTGCTCCGTGAACGCGGGCTGATCGAAACCTCCGACAACCCGCTCGAGACCGCCACACAGCTCGCCCGCGACCTCGAAGGACAGGTGGTCGACCTCGGACGCCGCGTGGACGCGAGTGAAAGCAAGCAAGAGAAGACGTACACCAACCAGCTGGCGCAGGCGCGGTGGCTCGAAGCGCGGCTGACGCAGCTCGAAGGCCTGCTCGGCGTCGAGCCGCCCGCGATCGGCTCCGATGCCTCGCCCGGCGTCGCAGCCGGCGGTGTCCGCACCGACAACGTGGTCACCACCGCGCTCTCTCTCCAAGACCGCGTGCAACGCGCCGAGGCCGCCCGCGAGGCAGGCCAGCCTGCGGTCGCCCTCGCCCACGTGACGCTCGCCAGCCGCGACCTCGCACCCGACGCGCCCCAACGCGTCTGGCTGCGTTTGGTCGAAGGTGAGACCCTCGCCGACCTCGGCCGATGCCCGGACGCGCTCCCCAAGCTGCGCGCCGTCGCCACGCCAGGACGGCCCGGCGCCGAACCGCTGCCTGCCGTGCCCGTCTACCAAGCGCGCGCCCTGTTCGCGGCAGCCACGTGCCTCGAGCGCGACGGAAAGAAGAACAACGCACGTGTCTTCTTCCAAGAGATCGTCGCCCAGTACCCGCAGACGCCCACCGCCCAGGCCGCCCGTGAAGCGATCGCCCGTCTCGACGCCGAGGCGACGCCGGTCCCCTAGGTCGCCCGCGCAGCGCGCCGAGGTTTGACGCACGGTGCCGAGCGGTTAGAAGACAGCATCATCACGACGCCCACCGGGAACGGGGGAGCGGCCGCTGGCCGACTCCCCCTTTCTTTTGGCCGAAGGACCCCATGTCGATCCTCGAGTCCCGCCACCGCCTCCGCACGCTCCTCGAGCCCGTCATCGCCGATGCTGGGTTCGCGTTGGTGGCGATCGAGCTGCTCGGCACGCCGCACCGCCCGATGCTCCGGCTCAGCATCGACAGCGAGCGCGGCGTCGAAGTTGACGACTGCGCGCGCGTCCACCACGCGGTCACGCCGATC
>JBEIFN010000719.1:0-1543 GCA_040382435.1 Alphaproteobacteria bacterium | reverse complement strand
GGCTTGGTCTCCCGAGGGGTCGCTGTGGATCTCGGCGGAGTCGTACGGCGCGTTCCGGTTCGAAGGGGTCGTTGATGGCACCTTGGGGACCACCGCAGGGGACGTGTTGGGCGGTGATCCCGGGGAGGCGGCGTGGGTCGTTGAAGTCGAGGGGCCGGTCGCCGCCCCGGGGGACTGCGTGGTGTCCCCGCCGCCAGAACCCGTCGTGTCGGTGTCGGTGCAGGGTGAGGGCACGGTGACCGTGCTTCACGAGGACGGCGACGTGGTGGCGGTGTGTCGCGCGGACTGCGAGGTCGTCGCGCCACGGCACGAGGCGCTCGTCCTGTCTGCGGCGCCGGGAGAGGGGATGTTCCTTGCGTCATGGGACGGCGCGTGCACGGGCGCAGGTGCCTGTACGCTCCTGCATGACGGGGACAGCGCGGTCGTCGCAACCTTCGCCGAAACCACGCTGGAGACCCGCGTGGCGATGACGGGTGCGGTGTCGGGCGCCCGTCTCGCGGTCGGCCCGGATGGTGGCATGTGGGCGTTCGTCGCCTCGACGAATGGGTTGACGGCCGATGGGCGCTTGATCCTCTCAACCGGTGCCGCAGGGACCGCGCTGCTGTCGCTGGACGCGCAAGGAGGACTTCGGGCCTCCACGGTGTGGCCTTGGTCGGTCCCGGTTGCGGTCATCCCTGAGGCGTCGGGGGGCGCTCGCGCTGTCGCGGTGGTCGATGGCGCCCTGCGCGTCGCGCAGTTCGACGCGTCGCTTAGCGTGCTGGACGACGACGTGACGCTCGGGGTCAACCAGGACGTCCGCTGGGTGGAGGACGAGGGGGGTCAGCGCTTCTGGGTCGAGAATACCGCGGTTCAACGTGCGCGCGTGATGCGCGAGGCTCCGCAGGGCTTCACGCAAGTTGCCGAGTTCTCCGCTTCCTCGGTGCTGGTCATGGACGCGGTGGGGCTTGCGAGCGGCGTGGGGATCACCGTCAACCACGGCGCCAACGCGGTGCTTGGTGGTGTCACGCGGGTGGCAGCGGGCACCGCGTGGGTGGTCCTCGATGGTCAAGGGGGGGTCACTTCGGTGGTCTCGCTCCCGTTCGGATCACCGACGGGCCTGCTCAAGCTTTCCGACGGCCGGCCCTGGGGTCAGAACCTTGCGCTCGTGGGTCTGGGGGACCGGTTTGGGGGTTCGGGCTACCACTTCGAGCCCTTCGGGGTGGACGGCGACTTTCTCGGCGGTGGGTGGGCCCTGTCGATTGTGGACGAGGTGCCGTGGTTCCGCGCACACGACGCCATTCGGCCGCTGGCCGAGACGGTCGGCGTAGCGGGCTTCGATGATTCGCTGTTGGGGCAGAACAAGGCTGCCATCGCGGCCTTCGTCGGAGGCGTGCAAATCCGCCGAGAGGTCGCTCAAGGTGGAGCGGGCGATGTCTGGTACGCGACCGCCTCGGATGGCGAGACGACCTTCCTCGGCCTGGTCGACTTCGGCGCCGGAACCACGTTCGGCGGCGTGCCGATCGAGGGACCTACGCTGTTGAGGCTTAATCCCAGTTTATCGCCT
>JBEIFN010000718.1:0-1543 GCA_040382435.1 Alphaproteobacteria bacterium | reverse complement strand
GCAAGGCGGGCTCCGTCCCGTTGTCACAGCAGAGGGAGAACGCTCCGAAGGTGAGCACGTACCGGGGCGGCGGCGTGAGCGGGTCGGCCTCGGCCCCCGAACGCATCGCGTCGAGCAGCGGCAGACCGAGCGCGAGTCCGCCCATCCCGCGGAGCAACGCACGACGGCTGATCCGAGGGGCGCGGGTCATGGCAGCGGCTCCGCGAACGCAGGGTCACGGACCAACGCGACGAGCAAGTCCTCGTACCGCTCCCCGGCGGCCTGCGCGCCGGGGAGGATGCGCGCGACCACCGCGTCGACATCGAACCCGGGCGCGTCCGCGTACGCCTGACGCACGAGGTGCTCGGTGAAGCACGCTGTCGGCTGACCCGACGCCGCGAGCAGGTGGCCCAGCTCGCCCACGTCCCGGAACGTGCCAAGGCCGGGCACCTCGCCGCCTTCAGGCAGTGGGCAGGCCAAGTCGGGCTCGGAGAGAAAGGGCACGTAGTCGTACTCACGGTACACGCCGCCCCGATCGTACCGCTCCAGCCCAGCCCCGATGGCGTCCATCGACGCATGGCACGCCGAGCAGGTCGGATCGGTGCGGTGCGCCGCGTACCGATCGAGCTTGCACCTCGCGATGTCAAGACTCGGCGGGGTGTCGGCGCTCACGGTCGGCGGCGGCGGCGGCGGCGGCTGGCACAGGACGCGGTCGAGGATCATCTTGCCGCGACGGGTCGGGCTGGTGTCGGCGGGGTGCGACGAAGCCGTGAGGAACGCCGTCATCGAGAGGATGCCGGCGCGGCCGAGGCCGCTGACGTCCACCCAGACCCAGTCGTCTCCCTCGGGGACGTTCGGCACCCCGTAGACGTTGGCGCTGACGGCGAGGATCGGAAACCGGCTGTCGGTCAGCAAGGTCCGCCACGGCGCGGCGGCGTCGAACAACACCCGCCCCACGAACAGGTCTGCCTCCATCCGCTGGAGCGCGGCGACCTGCGCGTCTTGGATCAGGACGCTGTAACCCAGCCACTGGGCGTGCAGACGCTGCGCCTGCACCCGCGCGCGCGGGTCGGCGAGCAGGCGGCGGACGACCTCAGCGCGGACCTCGGGGTCGTGCAGCGTGCCCTCGCGCGCCGCGTCGAGCAATGCCTTATCGGGGGCAGATCCCCACACGAGGTAGCTGACGCGTGACGCCAACGTGGCGCCATCCACCTCACCGGGCCGCGCCTCGTCGGGTTGTTCGACGCGGTAGGCAAACCACGGGTCGGTGAGCAGGCCCCGCAGGAGGCGATGGAGCGCACCGGCAGCGTCCACGCCCTCGGCGAACGCAGCATCGACCAGCGTCACCGCGTCGGCGACATCCGACGTCCGAACCTCACGACGAAGGACGCGCCGCATCAGGTTGGGGAGCGCAGCGCGAAGACACGTCTCCGCCTCGGTGCCTCGAGCCGCCCCGTCACACCCCAGCAGCGTCGCGACACGCGCCGGGTCTGCGACGACCCGGGTCGCGACCTCGTCGGCGACCGCCTCGATCCCCTCGACCCACAACGCCGAGGGCTCCGCG
>JBEIFN010000717.1:0-1543 GCA_040382435.1 Alphaproteobacteria bacterium | reverse complement strand
TCGACGACTGGCTGATCGGACCCGGTCGGTTGTTCCTCGAGGATCGGTTCGACCGCCTCCGGGAGGACCCGCTGGGCCTGTGGCATCACACCGGCCTTGAAGCGATTCGACGCGGGCTCTCGGCAGGCAAGCCCGGAGCGGCCCATCGACTGTGGGCGTTGTTCGCGCTCGATACGTGGGTGCGGACCCTCGGGGCGACCTGAGGTCCGCGCGCTGGGTCACTCCGCGAACGTGATCTTGCGGAGCTTCTCGACCTCGATCCGGTAGTGGCCCCACGCGGCATCACCGTAGCACGGGGTGTCGCGGTCGACGGTGATGCGGACCGAGCTGCCGTCGCGCAGCGTGACGAGCGCGATGCGGTCGCTGGCGTCGCCGGCGACGTCGATGCGAACGGTTCGGATCTTCTCGAAGGGGATCGCGACCTGTCCCTCGCCGAGGCGTCCGATCAGGCTGATCTCACCGTCGAAGCTGACGCGCGTGACGGAGACCGTAGCGCCGCTGACGTCCTCGACCGTGGCCTGAAACACCTTGGCCGGCACAGGGATGCGCGTCGGCGCGTCGGAGCCGAAGCCGGTCGCGAGGACGGCGGTGGGGAACGTCAACGTAGCGAGCAGCAACGGGGCGCGGAGCGAACGCACGACCACCTCCACGGAGCGCGTATCCGCAGCACGGGGCCACGGCACCTTGCCGGGGGACGGCGAGGGTTGTACCGACGGCAGCGGGGGCTCGGCATGGACGACGCGGCGGTCGAAGGAGTCGGGATGCCAGCGGCACGCGCCGTCCCGGCGATCGTCACGATCGGGACCTTCGATGGTGTTCATCTCGGTCATCGCGCGCTTCTCGATGAAGCGCGTGGGCTGGCTGACGCGGTGGGATTGCCCGTCGTCGCCGTCACCTTCGCGCCAAGCCCGCGCGACGTCATGCAGCCCGGCCACAGGGTGCCCGCCATTCAGCGTCTCGAGGATCGGCTTCGCGATCTCGCGCGCGCCGGTGCGGACGACGTCGTGGTGCTTCCGTTCAGCCGCGCCCTCGCCGCGCTCCCGGCGGAGACGTTCGTCACCGAGGTGCTCGGCGCGCGGCTGCGTGCGGCCGGGGTGGTGACGGGCTGGGACTTTCGCTTCGGACGGGATCGTCGGGGGGATGCGGCGCTGATCGCGCAGACTTTGGGGGTTCCGACCCGTACCGTCGCGGCACGTTCGATCGGTGGCGTCGCCATCTCCAGCACCGAGATCCGGCGTCGCGTGGCCGAGGGGGACCTCGTGGGCGCGGCCGCGATGCTCGGACGTCCACACGCGCTGACCGGTCAGGTCGTACGGGGAGATCAGCGCGGGCGGACGTTGGGGTTTCCCACCGCAAACGTCGTGCTTGAGACCGAGCTTCGCCCGCCCGATGGGGTCTACGCCGTGCGGGTGTCGGGCCTCGGCGGCGGTGTCGCGAACCTCGGTGGCCGCCCGACCGTCGGAGACGGCGTCGCGCCGCTCGAGGTCCACGTGTTCGACCGTGACGTCGATCTGTATGGTCAGACGCTCGAAGTCGCGCTGGT
>JBEIFN010000716.1:0-1544 GCA_040382435.1 Alphaproteobacteria bacterium | reverse complement strand
TCCTGTCCAGGAGCGAGCACGCAGCGCACTTCCCAGTCATCCCCCACCACCTGTCGCGCGAAGTCGGCGACCTGCGTCGTCGAGCAGACGGCAATCGGCCGCGGCGGTTCCTCGGCCCGGCCCATCGACGAGCCTGCCGCTACCCAACCCACGACGATCACGCACCAAAGGCGGGACACACGGCGGGTGGCGAGTCGGCCAGCCGAGACGCCAAGCTCAAGGGGATGGGCACCACGATCGTCGTGCTGTTCTTCGTGAACGGTGGGTCCTACGTCGGGCACGTCGGCGACAGCCGTGTCTACCGGCACCGCGGCGAGACGCTGACGCAGCTCACCGAGGACCACTCGCTCCTCAACGACTACATCAAGATGAAGAACCTCACGCCCGAGGAGATCGAGGCGTTCCCTCACAAGAACGTGATCGTGCGGGCGCTGGGCATGAAAGAGACCGTGCAGGTGGACGTCCTGCACGAGGTCCCTCAGACGGGCGATGTGTACCTGCTGTGCTCCGACGGCCTGTCGGGCATGGTGACGGATGAGCACATGGCCCAAATCCTGAGCGACCCGGACGGCGACCTCGACAAGAAGTGCGAGCGCCTGATCGACGCGGCGAACGCGAACGGCGGCACCGACAACATCACCGTCATCTTGGTCCGCTACGAGGACACGTGACCTGAGCGGCGCGTCACGTCACGAAGACGTGGTCGGTGGCGCTGTCCGTGGCGGTCGCGCCGGGCCAGAGGACGCAGCGCTCGAGCCGAACACCTGAGCGCACCACCGCGCTGGTGTCCACCACTGTGCCGGCGCCGATAAAGGCGCCGGCCTCGATGCGGGCGCGCGGGCCAATCCAGCACGGCCCCTCGACGACCGCGGCGGCGTCGATCGTCGCGGTCGGATCGACGCGACGCCCGGCCGCGTCGGCAGCGGGCAGCCGGCGGTTGCTCGACCGGCGGAGCGCCTCGGTCTGCGCCTCGAGGTAGCGGGCGGGCGTGCCGACGTCGACCCACAGGGCGTCGTCCGGTACGAAGGTCCCGATCAAGCGGGCACCCTCGGCCAAGCGCTTGGCCCACGCGGTGCGGAGCACATCACACGCGCCCTCGCGCGGCAGCGCGTCGATGAGCGCGGGCTCGAGGACCTGCACCCCCGTGAATACGGCCTCGACGAGGCCCACGGCGTCGGCGTTCGGCCCGCGGACCTCGGCGATGCGCGCGATCTGGCCGGTGATGGGGTCAATCGCAACCCGACCGAAGTCCTCGCCGGGGCGGGGCCGACGCAGCGCGAGCGTCCCGAGCGCGCCCTGCGCTTTGTGGGCGGCCAAGACCGGCGCCAAGTCGAAGTCAAACAGGGCGTCGCCGTTCGCTGCGACGAGCGTGGTGCGCGGCAGCGCCGCCGCGAGCCCGCGCAGGCCGCCGCCCGTGCCCTGCAGCGTCTCCTCGTGCACAAAGACGGGCTGGAGCATGCGGTGCGCCAGCGCCGTCGGCACCTGGTCGGCGTGGTGAAACAGGTTCACGCCGACGGCCGTGACCCCGAGCGCGTCGAGCGCGT
>JBEIFN010000715.1:0-1553 GCA_040382435.1 Alphaproteobacteria bacterium | reverse complement strand
GTATCAATACTCGTCTGGTTTACGAGACCAGTAACCGCGGCTGGAAAATACCGCTGCCTGTAGGTGCCGTCACCAATTTCTCCTGCCACATTTGGGCCCCAGCACCAGGCGGTGCCATCCGACTTGACGGCACAGGTGTGGAAGCTGCCGGCACTGATCGCGGTGACACCGCTGAGGCCACTCACTTGGACTGGGGTGGTGCGCTGGGTCGTGCTGCCGTCGCCGAGTTGGCCGTAGTAGTTGTACCCCCAGCACCAGGCGGTGCTGTCACTCTTCCGCGCACAGGTGTGGCTGGCGCCCGCACCGATCGCGGTCACCGACGCAGCGACGTGGATCGACGGTCTCCGCCGCCACCACGTGGAGCCCGACCGCGACGCACGCCGCGCACGCGTCGTCGACATCCTCACGCAGGCGGCTGCGGCCGAGGGCTGTGACCCCGTCGCACACGACGCGCTGCTCGAAGAGGTCGTCGACCTCGTCGAATGGCCGATCGGCGTCGTCGGGACCTTCGACGCCGACCTGCTGGAGCTGCCCCCGCGTCTGCTCGTCACCTCGATGCGGGTCCACCAACGTTACTTCCCGCTGCATCGCAACGGCGTGCTGACCAACCGGTTCGTCGTCGTCGCCAACAACCCGTTCGCCGACGTCGGCGTCGTCGCAGAGGGCAACGCCCGCGTCCTGCGTGCGCGGTTCTACGACGCGCGCTTCTTCCTGCGCGAGGATCTGGCCAAGCCGCTCGCCGCGCACGCGGAGAAGCTGGAGTCGATGCGGTGGATCAAGGGCCTGGGAACCATGGCCGAGCGCGGCGAGCGCCTCGCGACGCTGGGTGGACAGCTCGCGTCCAGCTTCGGCGCGGACGCCGAGACGGTGCAAGCCGCCGCACGGCTCGCCAAGGCCGACCTCGGCACCCAAATGGTCGGTGAGTTCCCCGAGCTGCAAGGTCACGTCGGGAGGCTCTACGCCGCCCGCCAAGGCGTCGCCGAGGCCGCAGCCGTCGCGATCGAGGAACACTACCTCCCTCGCTTCGCGTCCGACGCCACGGCCGCGACCCCGGCGGGACGCGCCTTGGCCGCCGCCGAGCGACTGGACGTGTTGGTCGGCTGCTTCGGGGTCGGACTCGAGCCGAAGGGCGGCGGCGACCCGCAAGGGCTTCGACGCGCCGCGCTCGGTCTTGTCCACACGCTGCTCGCGGCCTCGTGGCGCGGCGACCTCGACGGCCTGTTCCAAGCGGCGGTCGGCGTCTACCACCAGCACGCCACCGGTCGTCCCGGGTTCGAGGGCTGGACGACAGGCGTCGAAAGCGGCTCCGCCGATCCGGCCGGGCTGGGCAGCCGACTCGCTGTGTTCACCTTGGCGCGGTTCAAGGCGTGGCAGGTCGATCTGGGACGAAGCGCCGACCTCGTCGACGCCGTGCTCGCGGGCTCGAACCGTGACCTCGTGGATCTCGCGGCGCGACTCGACGCCTTCGCCGGATTTGCCGGCACGAGCTCGTTCGCGACGATCCTGCAGACGTTCAAGCGCGTGATGAACATCCTCGACCAAGCCGAGGCCGC
>JBEIFN010000714.1:0-1554 GCA_040382435.1 Alphaproteobacteria bacterium | reverse complement strand
GCCGCCATCGAGGGGGGGACCAGGATACGACGTCCGAGGCGGTCGCCGCCGCCGGCGTCGTGTGCTGGGAACGCGACGCGCAACGCGGGCACAACGCGGCCACGGCCGTCGAGGGGCACCGCGGACGCGGTGAGCGTGGGCTCGCCGATCAGCCGCAAGACGTCGGTGCTGTGCGCGGCCCGTGGCGGGCTCGGCAGCACCGCGCCGGGTTCGACCAAGCGGCGGAAGGCGTCGTGGAAGAACGGCTCGTCGAACACCTGGGTCGGCTCGCGGAACACGCTGCGGCGCGCGGCGAAGCCCGAGGCGAAGATCGCGAACGCCTGTTTGTCGGTGGCGGCCCTGGGGAGTCCGGCGTGCGCAACGAGGTCGCGCGCGTGCTGCCACCAGGCGTCGTGTCGCTCGTTGAATCGGTAGAAGAAGTAGGTCAGCTCGCGAAACGCGGCGAGCGTGTCGGCCGTCTGGTCGGCGTAGGCGCGCAACACCGTGTCTTCGTCGAGACGGCAGGCTGGGTCGAGCAGCGTCGCGAGGCTGTAGGCGAGGTGGCGCGCCGAGGTCTGTCCGAGAAAGGCGCCCACGCTGAGGATGGGGTCGACGAACCCGGCGGCGTCTCCGGTCCGGATCAGGCCTGGCTGCACGATGGTTCGGCTGATGTAGCTGAAGTCGGCGATCCGATGGACGTTGGGCATGCCCGGCGCGTAGGTCACCATGCGCGCGTCACGAAGAATGTGGCGCAGCTCGGGAGACGTATCGAGCGCCTCGAGGAAGAACGACTCGGGATCGCGGTGCGCGCGGCTGGCGTGCGCTTGGGCGGTGGTCACGACGCCGACGCTGACCCGACGTTCGTCGATGGGAAACACCCACGTCCAGCCCAACCCGTGGGCGCAGATGAAGGCGCGGCTGCGCTCACGCCCGCCGCACCACTCCGGGACGAGGTCGACGTCCTCGTAGTAGGCCCAGTAGGCGATGTTGCGCAGCCGCGGGTCGAGCTCGCGGTCGCGGCTGCTGCCGAGCAGCCCGGACTGTCCGGTCGCGTCGACGACGAAGCGCGCCGTGAGCGTCTCGCCATCGGCCAAGCGGACCCCGCACACCCTCCCGTCGTCGTCATGGAGCAGGTCGGTCACCTCGACGTGGTGGCGGACCTCGACACCCAGCGACGCGGCGTGTCGCAGCAGCAGGTCGTCATAGACCGCCCGGTCGACGTGCCAGGTGTAGGCCGTCTGCACGGCGTCGACCTTCTCCTCTTGGGGACGGAGCGGTTCGAGCTCGCCGAACGTCAGGTTCCACGTGGCGACGTCGCTCCCCCAGCGGAACGTCGCGCCGTACTTTCGGACAAAGCCCGCGGCGTCGACCGCGTCGTAGACGCCCAGCTCGGCGAGGATCCGGTTGATCTCGGAGACGAACGTCTCGCCGACGTGAAAGCGCGGGAAGGTGTCGCGCTCGAGCAGCGTCACCCGGGCATCGGGACGGTACTTCGCGAGCAACCCCGCGACAGTCGCGCCCGCAGGCCCACCGCCGATCACGAGGACGTCTGCTTGGGTCATCTCGACCTCCCCG
>JBEIFN010000713.1:0-1554 GCA_040382435.1 Alphaproteobacteria bacterium | reverse complement strand
TGGCTTGGCCATCCTCCGCGATCTGCGCCCCGAACATGTGGAACAGGTGCACCGGCAACGGCGAGCCTGGTTGGAGGACCTCGGCCTGCGTGGCGATGACCTCGGGCGCTGCGCCGTCGACCGCGATGTAGCCCGCGAACGTCTCCGCACCCGTGGTGAGCAACGTCCACAGCGCGGTGCGCCCGCCGAGGCTGTGGCCCCACAGCGCGAGCCGGTCCTCGCTCCCTGGCAGCTCCGAGAGCACGGTTGGGACGATCTCGTTGGACAACACGTCGACGAACGTGGCGGCGCCGCCGGTCATGCAGCGGTCGTCCGGCACGATCGACAGATCCCGCCAGCGTCCCTCCTTGCAGGGCGCGCGGTAACTGTTCGCGTAGCCGTAGCCGATCCCGACGATCACGGCGGGTTCCGTGCCCTCGGTGCCACGGATCTGCGTCTCCCAGCCGGTGGCCGCCGCGAAGAAGTTATCGCCATCGAGGACGAAGACGACGGGGCCGTCCTCGGACGCGCCGGGCGGTACCGCTGTGTACAGCGTGAACGTCGCGTCAATCCGAGGCGATTGGAAGGACAACTCCCCGAGCACGGCATCGGTCGGCGGGCCTGCGATCGGCCCTCCACAAGCGCCCGCGAGCGTGGCGATCGCCCGTATCCGCCATGGCCCCCACGTCACGGCAACACGCACGCGGCCTCGACGGGCGTCTGAATGCCCCATGCCGCCGCGCACGTGGCATCGCAGACCTTGAGGTCGTCGGTGGTGCACTGCCGTCCGAGCCCCGCGAAGTAGGGTGCGCCATCGCGTGTGATGTTGCCGACGGCCGACGCGCTGCAGTCGCAGCCCGGCTCGTGCGAGGTGTCGGCGCCGCCCGTCACGAGGAAGCGCGAGGTGAAGTTGACCATGAACGCGTCGTTGTCGAACACCCGGAACGACTGCGCGTTGTAGATGCCGTGCTGACCCGCCGGCCGGAGCAGCGGCACGCGGAACGCGTCGTACGTCCCGTCGTCGCGGGCATGGTCGAGGCGCATCTCCTGACCCGGCTCCGGGTTGGGGACGTCGAAGAAGATCTCCTCGCCGTCGAACACGCCGCGCAGGTCATCCGGGCATCGATGCTCGCCGTTGAGCGCCGACCAGTCGGTCGGGCCGCACGAAAAGCGCGTGGCGCCGTCCGAGACGTTGTCGGGATCGTACAGGACGTTCGGGTTGAGGAACTCGGGCTGGTCGAACCGCTGCAGGCGCCAGTCGGCCTCCATCACGAAGTTCTGGCGCATCCACGCGTCCACCGTCATGCCCCACTTCGGGTTCGGCTCGAAGTAGGCGCGCCAGCCGACCTCGGGGCCGTGGTTGGCCTCGTCGCGCAGCCAGCTACCGAACAACCCGCTGACCCGGCCCATGTGGATGCCGGTGCTGACGGGGACCTGGGGATCGCCGACGGTGGGCATCAGCAGCACGTGGGTGTTGCCGCCTTGCGCGAACGGGTCGTAGGAGACGTCGAGCGGGTCGACGAAGCTGTGCACGCCCCACTCGACGGGGTCGCCCGGCGTGATGGCGGCTTGTGC
>JBEIFN010000712.1:0-1560 GCA_040382435.1 Alphaproteobacteria bacterium | reverse complement strand
GAGCTTAGGAATCTTGATCTCTTGGCCGACGCGCAGGGAGGTCGCGGTGACCCCCGGGTTGGCGTCAAGGATCTTCTGGCCGAGCTTGGCGTCGCCGTAGTAGCGCATCGCGATCTTGCCGGGATTATCGCCGGCTTCGACGACGTGCTTGCCACCGTCGCGCGCCGAGACGAGGACGAGCTTCTTGCTGTCGACGCCGCTCACACCCGGCAGGGCCAGGACGACCTTCTCGGCCTGCACCTTGGCCGTGGCGTCGGCGACCACGCCCGACAGGCGAACCTCGCCCCCGACCATCACGCCCTGAACTTGGTCGCCGAGCCCCGCAGCCGCGAGCGCCTCCCCAACCGCCGGATCCGGCGTCAGCGCGCTCGCCGCCCCAGCCGGGACGACAGGCGCAGCGACACCGGTGCCGCTCGCCGCGTTCCCGTCCGCCGCGCCGTCCGCGCCCGCCGTCGTCGTCGCACCCGCGACGGCCGCCAACGGCGCTTCGGGCTTGGGATCGCCGAGCAGGGCGTTGCCCAAGGCCGCGAGCAGCAACAACACCGTGGCCCCGCCCGTCATCCAAGCGAAGCGCCGCAGCTCGGCCTTGAGCGCCTGCGCCTCGGCCATCAGGTCGGCGTTGGTGGTGCGGACCGCCTTGATCTGCTTGCGGAGCTGTTCAATCTCGACGGCGCTCGCGTTGGGATGGGAGACCGACGTCGGCGTGGCGGCGTCGATCGCGAGGTGATCACGGACCGATTCGAGGAGCTGACCGGGAACGACGGCCCCGAACTCCGCGGCACGACCGAACGCCGCCGAAGCCGCGCGCCATTGGTGCGCCGCCACTTCCACCTTGCCGAGCAACAGCCACGCTTCGGCGTCGGTGGGCACCAGCCCCAACAACACCTGCAGCGCGCGCCGCGCCTCGTCGAGCTCACTGCGGTTCGCCAACGCACACGACTCATTGTACAGGTCGGAGGTGACGTCGTACTGGGCGTGCTCCGCGAGGAGGAGCAGCGCCGCCATCGGGGACTCGGGCTCGTTGGGCATGGGCTTCTCGGCGGAAGGGCCGGGGGCGGGGAGATCCATGGTAGGCGTCATGGCGACCCTCGGGAGCGCGGCGGGTACAGGCGGACTCGGCGACGTTGCGAGGAGCAACCGACGCCGAACGGTGAGGGCACCTGCGGGGAACGCAGGGCGCGGGGTGGATCGGGTGTAGCACTCCCCGATCCACGACACAAGCCCATAACCACGCAAACGATCCACAAAAGCCGAACGTCCTGCAGCGACCGACGTCCGCACGCGGGCGTGGATCCGGCGCGCACGACAAATCGCGTGGCGCGTCTCGGTTGGACGGGGATCCCCGCGGCGCGGTAGACCCTGCGCCGAGAGGTCGACGATGGGTTCGCTGGTCCGTTTTACGCCAAGCCGTTGGGGGGCCACGGGCGAAGCCGAGGGCGCGTTTCGCAACCAGATCGTCTCGGTGTTCGGCGGCATCCCCGGCGAGGACGCCATCGTCAAGGTGATCGCCCAAGGTGCCCACAAGGTCGCCGCGACGTGGCGGAGCAGCCAGCTCCCCAG
>JBEIFN010000711.1:0-1561 GCA_040382435.1 Alphaproteobacteria bacterium | reverse complement strand
CGGGTTGGACGGCGGGGTTGGCGTTGTTCGCCTCCACGCTCAGCTCGCCGTAGACGCTGGCGAGATCGAGGTCGCCGTCGTTGTCCAGATCGCCGAAGTCCGCCCCCCAGCCCACCTCTTGGCCGACGGACCGATCCGGCAGCAGACGCCGCGCAGCAGACGCCTCGTACCAGCCGACCGTGCGGTCGGACAGCCACAAGGACGACGTCCCCCAAGCCGCGACGTACACATCCTCGACGCCGTCCTCGTTCAGATCGCCGAGCGCGAGCCCCATGTTCTCGGCCGCCGACTCCAACGGCGTCGGACGCCAGACGAGCCCAGCGGCCGTCGGCGCGAGGAGCAGGGTCGGGAACGTCCAACCGAAGTCATTGACGAGGTACACGCCGGGCCGGTGATCGCGGTCAAAGTCGACGAAGGCGCCTGCGACCGTGTGGGCCGTCCACAGCGGAGCGGGCTTGGGCCGCGACGGGACGAGGTCCTCGAACGTACCGTCAGGGCCTTGAAGAACCAACGACGACGGGTCGCCATCGGGGAGCCGTCCGTCTTGGACCAGTGGCCCGTAGCCCGCAACAAAGGCGTCGAGGTCGCCATCGCCATCGAGATCGCCAAAGCTGCTCGACAGGTGCTGCGCCCCGAGCGCGCCGGGCACGGGCGCGGCGGCGTCGAGGGCGAAAAGCCCGGCGCCGTCGTTGCGAAGAAGGACGCTCGCGTCCCGGAAGGCGTTGATGTGCAGGTCGAGATCGCCGTCCGCATCGAGGTCGACGGCCGTGACACCGGTGGTCCGCGCCGGCAGCTCGGGGAGCGTCGCGCTCCGATCCTGCCATCCGCCGTCGGGCGCGGCGCCGAGGTAGACGACCCGGCTGTCGTAGGCGGTGCGGACCACATCGAGGCGATCGTCGCCATCGAGATCGGCGACCGCAAGGCCCCCGCCCACGAACAGCGACCGACTGGCCGGCTCGAAGGCTTGCGCGTCCCACACCGGGTCGGCTGGCGGCCGCACGAGCCGCGCGCCCTCCCCCGCCGAAATCGGCGTGCACGGCGTGAGCGGGAGGGACGCGACGGTCGCAGGCGCCCACCGCCGCGTGACGGGCGCCGCCGTGTCACCGAGGGGGGGCAGCTCCGGCGGCGCGTCGGTCTCGGTCGGCGTGTCCGAATCGACCGGGGAGTCGGCCGGTGACGGCGTATCGGGGGTCGCGCTGTCGTCGACCACGGTGTCCTCGCCCTTCTCCGCCGAACCGCGCGGGTCGCACGCGAGCATGCCGACGAGCCAGAGTGTTCGAGTTGGAGCGGAGCGGCGCATGCGGGCAGCATAGCGCGCCCACGAGACGTCCGAGCCGAACCCGCACAAGCGTGACGTCCCGCGCGGCATCACGCGAGCTGGCTCACCTCGCCCTCCGGTCCGGCGAGGCCTTGTTCTTGGAGCAGCCGGACGATCGACGCGGCGGTCTCCTCGACGGCCTTGTGGGTCACGTCGAGGACAGGCCAGCGCTGGGCGCGGAACAGGCGGATTTTGCCGTCCGGGCCACGAAACGCCTTCAGCCCGTCGAAGATCGCCTGGCCG
>JBEIFN010000710.1:0-1565 GCA_040382435.1 Alphaproteobacteria bacterium | reverse complement strand
GACGCCGACAGCGCCGTAGGGCACGCTGGGCAAGCGAGCGCCTAGTTCTCGCCCAACCAAGCGTCGTGGGCCTTCATGTTCTGCTCCATGCCCCAACGCATGGTCCCGACCTGAAGCTCCGGGTCCTCGGTCAACGCCAAATCGGTCTCGGTCCACAGGGTCAACAGGCGGAGCGTACCGCCGCCGGTGCTGTCGCCGTGCTCCGGGCTGGGCGCTGGCGTCTCCCCCCAGACGAAGCCCCCGCCGTCGCGCGGGAACCAAGCCTCCAGCGTCCACGACTGCAGGATGCCGTTGCGACCGTTCTCGCTGTACGCGGCGTCCTCAGACCACGACCTCGCCACGTACGCCCAACGCTCCGTCTCGCCGGTGTCGGCGTTGAGGTCGACCCAGCGAAAGTCCTTGTACATGCGGTAGGTGATCGGCGGGATGATGTTGCCCGTGTAGACCTTCGTGAGATCCTGCACGGTGCGCAGCACGGCGCAACCACGCCCCCCCCAGCATGCCTCCCCTTCGAGGAAGGTCCGGTCGTAGTGGTCCGGTGACGACGGCTCGAGCGGGGTTTGGTCGGCGATCAACGGGAGCGGCGCGTGCCGATCGAGCGCGTAAGGCGAAGCCCACACGAGGCTGACGTCGAGACACGCGCTCGGATCGGCCCCCTCGGGGCTCGGGGCCATGCCGACGACGTCCTCGGCGACGAGACCGGCGGGGTCGAGGCTGCGCGCCAAGGTGTCGGCCGCTTGCGATGGAACCGCCGGGTAGATCTGCGCCTCGAGCGCGCGCGCGATCGGGGCGTAGTCGATGTCTTCGGCATCAAACGCCGTGAGCGCCGCGCGCACCGCCTCGTCGAACGACGCCGGCGCCGGCACCGAAGGCCGACACGCCATGCTCACCGCCGCCAACCCCACGAACCCAAACCGCGCTGTCATGCCGCCTCCGCCCGGAGAGGCTAGCATGAGACGCCGGGACGCGGCGCACCGACTCACGTGTCGGTCCCACGACGGTCTACGTGCGATGTTACCGACGCAAGGGGAGCGTACAGGATGCCGGTGGTCGAATCACTCCTGCAGGTCGCACGCCTCGGCAGCACCTGGGTCCTCTGGCTGCTGATCGCGCTGAGCGTCGTCTCGATCGCCACCGTGGCCGAGCGCAGTTGGTTCTTTCACGCCAACCGGCGCCGTGGCGGCGATGCCCTGCGCGCGCGCGTCCTCACCGCGCTCGACGTCCCCGACCTCGATGCCGCACGCGCCGCTCTGTACGACAGCGGCACCGTCGAAGGGCGCGTCGTCGCCGAGGCGTTTCGGTTCGCCAAGGGCGGCCCAGCGGCCTTCGAGGCGGCGCTCGACGCGGAGCTGGCGCGGGCACGACAGGCCCTCGATCGAGGCCTGAACCTCCTCGGGACCATCGGAAACAACGCGCCGTTCATCGGGCTGCTCGGCACGGTGATCGGGGTCATTGTCGCCTTCGAAGCCCTCAGTGGTGACGCGGCCCAGAACGGCGAGATGACCGACGTCATGGCGGGCATCGCCGAAGCCTTGGTCGCCACCGGCGTCGGGCTGTTCGTCGCG
>JBEIFN010000709.1:0-1566 GCA_040382435.1 Alphaproteobacteria bacterium | reverse complement strand
CGTGCCCATCGAGCTGGACCTCTGCCCCGTCGCCGTCGCGGAGCACAGTCGCAAAACCCGCTCCGAAACGGACAACACCTGAAGGTAGCGCGTCGGCGAGCCATTGGACGAACCGTCGCCGGCGGAACCCCCACGTGCCCTCGATCGGCGCGCTCGCCAAAAGCTCACCGCTCGGAGCGTAGAGTTCGAAACCTCGCAATCGCTCCCCGTACCGATCGAGGTCAGTCTCAGAGAACCCGAGCGAGGCCAGCGCCCGACGTCCTCGGTCGAGCAGCAGGAAGCCGTGGCCCCCCCGCTCACCGAGGCCGTCGCGCTCCAGCACTTGCGGCGACGCTCCGCGACGAAGGAGGTCGTGCGCGACCGCCAAGCCAGCGATGCCTCCGCCGACGACGACGACCTCCAACCCGCGCATCACCCCTCCGCCGCCCACCCTCTAGCCCAAGGCACGAGGTGGGCCACATCACCGATCCGACAGACCGTAGCGGTGGGTCAGGGGCCAGACCTCGTCGCATGGGCGACACATCGACGAGGGAACCCCCGTGTTGCGCCGGGTGCGGCCCGCGACGGCGAGGAACACAGCACCACTCTCGTCCTCATCGCATTGAAGGCACTCGTTCAGGCGACCATCGGGCGCGTGGTAGGGCGCATCGAGCAACGCGAGGCAGATCGCGCCACAAGCGGCGCGCGTGTGCAGGGTGTTGTAGGCCCAAACCTCGGCGCAAGCGGGCGTGAAGCCCAGCTCGGCGATGCAACCGGCGAGGTCCTGCACCGAGCCCGTCAGGTGGGCGAGGCCGCACGCGCGGACGGGCTCGGTCAGATCGGGTCGCTCGATGTAGACGGCGAGGTCGGCGAGGGACGAGCACACCCCACACGCGCCGCCGTGGGTGACCGCCGCGCCGGCTTCGGCCGCCGCACGCGCGTCCGCGTAGGTCGCGAGGCGGTACTGGCCTCCTCCTGCGCGCAGCACGCCGCAAACCGCGTCGGCCGCGGGGTCGGGAGGCGGCGGCGTGGCGTACGGATCGGCGCCGGAAGGCGCCGGGGGGTCGAGCAGCACCGCGGCCCGCAGCGCGGCGAGATCGTCGATGTCGTAGGTGGGCGCCTCCCACCCGCCATCTCCACAGGACGCGCAGCGCGGACCGCACGCGTCGTCGCCGAGCCCCGTGGCCGTGGTCGGAGCGCCAAACAGCCGAGGCGACGTCTCGCAGCGCGCAGGCGCCACGTCGGGCACGGCGCACGCCATGCCCAGCATCACGAACGACCACCCGCCGCAACGCCCCTTCGCCATGCCGCCTCCGTTCGCCACGTTAGGGCGGCCCCCAACGGGAGCCCACTTGCTGCACGTCTACACCGCTGCGACGCCCAACGGCCTCAAGATCCCCCTCGCGCTGGAGGAGCTCGGCCTCACCTACACCGTTCACAAGGTCGATCTAGGCAAGGGCGAGCAGCGCGATCCCGCCTTCCTCGCGCTCAACCCCAACGGCAAGATCCCCGCGCTGCATGACACCGACGGCCCCGAGGGACCGATCACGGTGTTCGAGTCCGGCGCGATCCTGCTCTACCTCGCCG
>JBEIFN010000708.1:0-1569 GCA_040382435.1 Alphaproteobacteria bacterium | reverse complement strand
ATGATGAAGGTCTCGGACCCTGTCCTCTTCGGCCACGTCGTCCGCGCCTACTTCGCTGAGCTCTTCACCAAGCACGAGGGCACCTTCCGCGAGCTGGGCGTCAACCCGAACAACGGCTTCGCCGACGTGCTCGGGCGCCTCGGGCGCCTGCCCGTCTTTCTGGCGCGGTGGGTCGAGGACGGGGCGACGGCGCCGATTGGGCTCGGCGTCGATCCCGAGACGGCGCTGTTCGTCTCGGAAGACGGCACCGCCGAGGTGATGGGGCCGGGCTCGGTCACCCTGATGCAGGCGCCGGTGGCGCAGACGCTGCGGCGCAACGACCCGCCCGATCTGCGCGGCGTGCGCGTGTGGCAGCTGATCGACGGCTACCGGGTCGACCTGTACGCGCCCGACCCGGTCCTCGCGCGGCCGGCGTCGGTCGCGCTCGTGCAGGCGCCCGTGCCGGTCGCGTGGACCGACCTCCCGCTCGACGGCAACGCCGGGGGGGACCGCGCGCGGGGCCAGTGGGTGATCCCTGAGCTGAACGACGACCCCTTCGGCTGGTACTACGGGGACTTCTCGCTGGTCGAGACGGCCTCGCCGGACCTGACCGGCACCTTCGTGATGACGCGGCTGTACGACGACCTCGACTACGCAGAAAACCACGTCGGCGGCACGATGTGGGCGCTCGCGCAGCATCCGGGCGCGGTGGGCATCGCGGTCGACGTGTGGATGTCGGTCGACCTGGCGGCCGACGGCACCGCGTCGGTGCCGAACCACGCGTACGCCCTGGTGCTCGACGGGCGCAGCGTGACGGCGGCGGGCGTGCCGGCGGTGCCGGGGGAGCCCAACACCGCGGCCCTGGAGGGGTTGACCCTCGACGTGGTCGGCGGCGGGCAGGTGTGGCCGTGATCGCCTTCCGCCTGGACGGCGTGGCGACCTCGGCCGACCCCGCACCCCACGAGACGCTGCTCGACTGGCTCCGCGGCCGGGGCAAGACGGGCGTGAAGGAGGGCTGCGCGGAGGGAGACTGCGGGGCGTGCACGGTGGTCGTGGTCGAGCCCGGCGGCGTGCGCCGCACGGTGAACAGCTGCCTCGTGCTCGTCCCGTCGCTGCAAGGCCGGTCGGTGTGGACGGTCCACGGCCTCGCCCGCCCGGGCGCGCCGCTGCACCCCGCCCAGGCGGCGTTGGTCGACACGCTGGGGAGCCAGTGCGGGTTTTGCACGCCCGGCTTCGTGATGTGCCTGGTCGAAGCCTGTCACCGCGACGATCTAGACGCCGCGTGGCGGCGCGCCGACCAGCTCTCCGGCAACCTGTGCCGCTGCACGGGCTACCGGCCGATTCAGGCGGCGCTGGACCGGGTGGCCGGCACCCGTCCGGACGACGCGCTGTCTGCTGAAGCGCCGCTAGAACCAGACCAACCGGTCGCTCACGCCCACGCGGCCGGGGTGTACCTGGCGCCCACCGACTGGGACGCGCTGTGGCAGGCGCGCGCGGACCACCCGGACGCCCGCCTGGTCGCGGGGACCACCGACGTCGGGCTCGACGTCACCCAGCGCCACGCGCGCTACGCGGCGGTGATCGACCTCT
>JBEIFN010000707.1:0-1575 GCA_040382435.1 Alphaproteobacteria bacterium | reverse complement strand
CGGACACCGTAGACGGCAAAGTCGATCGACGTGGTGGCGCCCTCGATCAGCTCGAGGAGCGACTCACAGAACGGGACGTTGCACTGCGTGTTGGGAGCGGTGGTACCCGTGGGGTCGCGGATCAGCAGGCGGACGGGTTCGCTCGAGGTGGGGCGGAAGCTGCGTGTGGCGGCGGCGCCGAGGGCCACCGCGAGGACCACGAGCGGCAGAGCTTGCCGGGCGAGGCGAATCGGGGGGGTAAGGTGGGCGAACATCAGACACTCCGTGAGCGAGAGGGCGACACGCGGCAGCCCTCGCATCCTTGACCTGTTCGCGCCTACTGTGCTTGCCTTACCCGAACCCGTCGCGAGGTCGCCTTGTTTCCTTCCGCCCCCATGTTCCGGACGGAGTTCGCGCTCGCGCCCGACGTCGCGCCGCTCAACCATGGGAGCTACGGCGCCGTTCCTCGGTCGGTTGCGCGGGCTCAAGAGCGCTGGCGCGGGGTGATGGAAGCGGATCCTGTCGACTTCATGGACCAGCTCGGACCGCGCTTGCGCGCTGCGGCCGAGTCCGTCGCGCCGTTGCTCGGGCTACGAGGCGAGGACATCGTCTTCGTGGAGAACGCGACCTCCGGCGTCTGCGCGGTCTTGGCGTCGCATCCGTGGGCGAGCGGCGATCGCATCGTGACGACGGATCATGCGTACGGCGCGGTTCGCCGTGCGCTCGACGTGACGGCGCGACGCCACGGGCTGGTCGTCGACGTCGTGGCGGTGCCGTTCCCGGTCGCCAGCCCCGCGGAGGTGTTGGAGCGCGTGCTCCCGCATCTCCCGGGTGCTGCGATGCTCGTGATCGACGCGATCACCTCGCCGACAGCGCTTCGGTTCCCTGTCGACGCCTTGGTCGCGGCAGCCCGCCCCCTCGGCGTGCCGGTCTTGGTCGATGCAGCCCACGCACCAGGGCACATCGAGGTGCAAGAGTCGGGCCTACAAGCTGACTATTGGGTCGGAAACCTGCACAAGTGGTGCTTCGCACCGCGGGGTGTCGCGGTGCTCACGGCGGCGCGATGCCGGCGTGCGACGTTGCGCCCGACCGTGGTCTCGCACGCGTATGACGAAGGTTGGCTGCAGGCGTTTGACGGCCTCGGGACACGCGATCCGTCGGCTTGGTTGACGGCGCCGGACGCCCTCGCTTGGTACCAGCGGTGGGGCGGCGTGGCGTTTCGCGAGGCCAACCGTCGGCGCGCGCGCGCCATCACGACGGCGCTGACCGAGGTCTGGCCGCAGCGTCGCTGGGTTCCTGACGCGATGGACACCGCGATGGCGATCGTCGCTCCTCCTCGTCCGGTCGCGGCAGCCAAGGCCAACGCCCTGCACGCAGCGCTCCGCCGTCGAGGTGTTCAGGTGCCTTGCACGGTGTTCGGAGGTCAGACTTGGCTGCGCATCAGCGCCATGGCGTACGTTCGTGAGCGGGACGTGCAGCGGCTCGTCGACGTCATCGACGAGGCCCTCGTCGATGCCGGTGCCTGACTAGAAGTCCCGCTCGACCGCTTCAGGGTGCAGCCGGACCCACACGACCGCGCGAGTTCTCGGTCCCGGG
>JBEIFN010000706.1:0-1575 GCA_040382435.1 Alphaproteobacteria bacterium | reverse complement strand
GATGCGCTCGCCCAGCGCACCGGCGACGACCGCGAGCGCGGCAGCGTCGGGGAGTGCTTCGTAGGTATCGGCGACGATCCCCCACAACCCCAAAATCCGCGTCCCCTGCGCGAGCGGGAGCAACAGCACAGCACCGCTCCCATCGACGCGCAGCCCGCGCACCGGCGTGGGACGCCGCGTCGAGAGCGAGGCGCGCACCTCAGGGTGACGGACCGACGCCAACAGCGGGTGGAGATCCTCAGCCCCGAGCAGCCCGGGACCTGCGACGACTTCCCAGCCGCCGAGCCCAAGGCCCGCCTGCACCGGATGGATCCAGAACGTGCCGCAGCCGGGCGCATGCAAGCCCGCAGCGGTGACCAGCGCCTCGGACACCTCGTCGACATCTTGCAGGCGGCGACGCAGCAGACCCGCGCGCGAAGCGGCACGAAGCACCAACAGTTCAAGGCGGTGCAGTTCGGCGGTCGCGCGCGCCGCGCGGATCGCCAGGAGCGCGATCGGCGCCGCGGAGGCTGCGACGATCGCGGCCACGATCGGCGGCTCGAGGCTGGCCACCGCCGAACCCAGCACCGCCGCCGACAACGCCAAAAGCGGTCCGAGGACCAACCATCGCGTCGGCAAACCACGACGTCCTACGGCGGAGACGAGCAGGTGCAGCCCGGCGAGCCAAGCCACCAGAAAGCCCCCGCGCAAGGGATACGCGGCCACGTTCGCCCGGCCGCTCGCGATGGCGTCCGCGACCAGTTCGACCTCGGCGCGCGCGGTGGAGCGGCCGTACGTCCAACGAAGCGACGCGTGGGCGGGATCGACCATGCCCACCAACGGAAGACCCGCATCCGGCGTCGACGAGACGAATCCAGGCGTGGCCTTTTGCAGGATGCTGAAGCCAACCACCGAGACCGCTCGACCCGTTAGCGGCAGCTGCGCGCCTGCGGAGCAGTCGGTGTCGGCACCACACGCGATGTGCGGGACCCACGCGCCATCCGCATCGCGCGTCGCCGCATCGACGTCCTCGACGACCGGTGTCCGCGGCAGCGCCGTCGAGCGGTTCTCGACCACCACGGAGGCGCCCCAAGTCGACGGGAGTGCGGGCGTGGACGCGCCGTCTAGGCCGATGGCCGGCACATGCCAGCGCACGCCGCCGGGTACCTCACCGTCGGGCAGCATCCACCGGTCCCAGCGGTCCACGAGCTGCACGTCGGTGATGCCCTGACGCGCCATCGCCTCACCGAACGCGGTCCACGTCGACCCCGACCACGGCGGCGGCCCGTACGCGGCGACGGTCTCGGCGTCGAACCCAAAAACCAACGGAGGCGCGGCGCGCCGCCAGCCCGCCGAGAGGCTGCGGACTTCGGCCCACAACACATCGTCGACACGCGCCGACCCGCCCGAGAGGCCGAGCAACATCGCCGTGCCGAACGCCAACAGCGCGATGGGCGACAGCGCGACGGCCCCCGTGGCGCGGAGCGACGCGAGAAGCGACCGCGACCTCGGTGAGGCGAGCGACCGAGGTCGGGCGGAGGACGGCGTACGCGGCAACAGAACACCTACAATTTCCAACCATCGCCCTATCGCGTC
>JBEIFN010000705.1:0-1589 GCA_040382435.1 Alphaproteobacteria bacterium | reverse complement strand
GTGACGTGGTTGGGGGTGGCGATGTTCGGGGCGTGGTCCGGGTGGGCTCGCACCGCGTCTGCGACGGTGGGGGTGCGTGCGGCAGCGCTCGGCGGGCTCGTGGTGCTGTGGGCACAGATGCACGCGGGCTTCTTGATCGTGTTCCCGCTGTTGTTCGCGGACCTCGCTGGCGCCGTCGTCCGCTGGGTGGGTCGGCCCGGAGCCGAGGCTGGGGGTCGCGTGGGGTTGTGGGCCGGCGCGCTAGGCGTCGCGCTCGCGGCGTCGGCCGTCAACCCGTGGGGATTTGCCTTGCATGCGCACTTCCTGCGTTGGATGGCGGACCCGTACCTGATGCGGTTCACGACCGAGTTCAACCCACCCGACGTCGCGGGCGTCGCAGGCAAGGTGTTCTACGCTTGGTGCGCGTTCCTCGCGCTGGGTGCGGCGCTGCGGGGGCGGCCTCACGCGCCCGAGGACGTCTTCCGCGCGCTCGGTATGGCCTACCTCGCGCTGTCCTCCGCGCGTCATGGTGCTGTGTTCGCGCTCGCCACCGCGCCGTTTGCCGCCGCGTGTTGGACCGACGCGCTCCGCGTCGGCCGGACGGGCGGGTGGGAGCGGCTTCGGACGGCGGTGGTGGCGTCGGACGCGCGGCTCGACGCCGCCGAGGTGGGGGCTGGTGTCTTTAAGCCGGTCGCCGTGGTGGTCGCGGTGGTGCTGGTGGCGCAGTCCGCATGGCACTGGCCGCGGATCGCGTTCGACCCCCGTCAGCAGCCGGTCGACGCGAGCGCGTGGATCGCGGCGCATCCGGAAGCGACGGCCGGGCCGATGTTCAACCCGTTTCGGTGGGGGGCGTACCTCGCGCTCACGCTGCCCGACAAGCCGCTGTACGTGAACAGCTGGCACGACCACCTCGGTGCGGAGCGGATTCGTCGCTACCGAAGCGTCGAGGAAGGCGCGCCTGACTGGGAGCGCGTCTTGACCGAGGACGGCGTCACCTGGGTCATCCACGAGAAGCGGTCGACGCTCTCGGCGCGGCTCCGTCGACACCCGGGCTGGGAAGAGGTGCACAGGGACGTGGCGGCGAGCGTGTTCGTCCGTCGGGACGCGGCGGTTCAGAGCCCGCAACCGCCACCGAACCCCTGACGCGCCGGCGCGACCGCGGTCTCAGGGCAGCCGCACGCCGCCGAACGCCCGTCATCGCAGGTCGGTTGGGACGCTACACCTTCGTCCTCGGGGAACGCGGCGTCGCCGATGCCCAGACGCTGCGCGACGCGGATCCAGATCGGCACCGCCGTCTCGGTGGAAGGCAACCCGAGGACGCCTTGGTCCAGCCCCGTCCAGACGACGAGGACGCGGGCGCCGTCGAAGCCGACGATCCAGGCGTCGCGGGCGCGTTGGCTGGTGCCGGTCTTGGCGGCCACGGCTTCGCCCAGCCCGGCGGACGCGATCGCCTTGGCGGTGCCGCGGACGGTGACGCCGCGGAGCATGTGCCGGACCATCGCGACGGACGCTGCGTCGGCGACGCGAGCGGGCGGGACAAGGGGGGCGAGCGGGTCGCCGTCGGCGCGCCCCTCGATGCTCTCGAGGAGGTGGGCTGGGGCGCGGACGCC
>JBEIFN010000704.1:0-1590 GCA_040382435.1 Alphaproteobacteria bacterium | reverse complement strand
TCCTGTCGATGTTCGCCGCGCCGGCGGTGGTCGTGGCCGCGCTGGCGTGGCACCAGCGCTTCGAGGAGATCGGCTGGTGATCGACGCGTCCCGCTTGCTGCAGATCCGTCGCGGTCACGCCCCGAACTGCTCGGGCTCGGGGGTCGTCGTCGGCGTGGCGCTGTTTGGCGCGACGCTCGCCGCGGCCATCGCGAACGCGTACGCCGCGAGGTTGACGCGCGACCCGAAGCGCGCGCGGGTCCGGCCCGAGACGGACGGCAGCGCCACGGTGTCGCTCGGTGCAGACGCCGACGCCCCAGAGGTCGAAGCCCGGGACGCGGCGCGGATCCGCGTCGACGGCGAGGTCGCGCGGTGGCTGCTGCTCGCGGGCGCGGTGGCGCACGGATCGGCCGAGGCCTTCCCGGCGCCCGATGAGGTCCACCTCGCGTTCACCGACCGCTGTCCGGTGGCGTGTCACGACTGCTACTTGGAGGCGGGGCCCGACCGCGTGGGTCAGGCCGAGGGGTGGGCCGAGGACGTCGACGCGCTCGCGGCATCGGGTGCGTTCGAGGTCGCGATCGGCGGCGGCGATCCAGGTCCGGTCTCCGACCTGGAAGCGCGGCTCGATCGGCTGGCGGCGGCGGGCGTGCTGCCCAACCTCACCACCTCGGGCTTCGGGGTCACCGAGGCGCGCGCCCGTGCCCTGGTCGGACGCGTCGGACAGGTCAATGTCAGCCTCGACGGCCTGGGGGACGACTACGCCGCCGCGCGCGGGTTCGACGGCCGTACCGTCGCGCTGCGGGCGATCGACCGGCTGGTGGCCGCGGGCGTGGCCGTGGGGGTCAACACGGTCGTCACCCGCCACAACGCCGCGGCGTTGGCGACGATGGCGGAGGTGCTGGCTGACCGCGGGGTCCGGGAGTGGCAGCTGTTGCGCCTGAAGCCGGTGGGGCGGGCGCGGGCCACTTACAACGCGTTGGCGGCGCCCCCGGAGATGTTGGACGAGCTGTGGCCGCAGGTCGCGGCCATCCTCGCGCGGGGGCGGATTGGGGTTCGGCTCGACTGCGCGTTGGTGCCGTTTCTGAGCGCGCACCGGCCCGATCCCGACGCGGTGGCGCGGCTCGGGGCGCTCGGTTGCACCGCGGGTCGCGAGATCTGGGCGCGGACGACCGACGGACGGATGCTGCCTTGCTCGTTCGCGGGGGAGATCGCGGTGGGGACCACCCCGGATCGCTGGTCGGACGACCCCGAGCTCGCGCGTTGGCGGGCCCCCGTGACCGCTGCGCCGTGTGCGACCTGCGCCTACGCCTCGACCTGCCGGGGTGGCTGCCACGTCGTCGCCGCCGCGCTCACCGGTGATCCGTTCGCGCCCGATCCCGAGTGTCCGACGGTGCGCGCGCACCGGGCCGGGTGAGGCGCAGAGGCAGGGCGCTGCAACGCTCCCATACCACTGCATGAAGCGCGTTATCGTCCGTTGGGCGTGGCCTTGAGGCGCGCGATGTGGGGTTTCCTCGCTGGGATCGCGGGCTGCGGGGTGCGGCCGTGGGTGTACGACACCGAGCTGAGCGGTGGGGGGTACGTCATCCGTCGGTGTGAGCTGGGACTGTAGGG
>JBEIFN010000703.1:0-1591 GCA_040382435.1 Alphaproteobacteria bacterium | reverse complement strand
CGTCGGTGTCGACAGACCCAGGGACGCGCTCGCCTCGGCCGCTTCGAGCGGACCCACCGCGAACGCCAGCAAGTAGCTCGGCAGCGCGGGGGTCGGGCGGAAACGGTGGGCGATAAACGCGCCGCCCTCGACGGACTCGGCGCTCGCTTCGGGCGCGTTGGCAAAGGCCCGCAGCCCCTTCGGCGCCTCGACCGTGACGTGCCACGGCGCCTTGTGGTCGGGCTGGTCGAAGCAGGGGAAGGCCCGACGTGCCTCGAGCGGCTCGAATTGAGAGTAGACGTACCACTCGGCAGGGTTGCCGTCCTGAACGCGATAAATGCCCTCGGGGACCTCGGTCAGCGGCCCGGAGAACTCGAGGCCGATCTCGACCGGTCCCGCCTTCAGGAGCTCACCGACGAACAGTGAGAGCCCGCCGTTTTCGCCCTGAATGACCTGCGCTTGGAGCGTCCGGGTCTTCACGATCACGGTCGCGCGGCTGATGTTCAGCCCTTCGCTGTGCAGTCGGATCGTATCGGTCTCGAGATAGACGTGCGCGGGTATCCGAATCGAGCCCGACAGGCGCTCCGCCGACGGATCGATGCGGAGCCGCAGGTGGTGCTCTAGGGGGACTACGCCGCGGTCGAGGACGACGTTTCCGTCCTGCGGCGGGGGGGCGTGTCGAACTTCGGGGCCGCCGCCGCAGCCGAGGACTGCGGCGAGGGCGAGGCTCAAAGCGAGGCTGCGCGTGCTCATGGGTGCGGGAGCATACCAGCACTCCGCGCGCAGGGCGCGATCAGCGTCGGCAGGCGCCGATGCGGCCGAGGTAGACCTGCGCGCCCGCCGAGATGCCCGACGGCGTCGGGGTCGGGTCGAGCGTGTAGAAGACGCCCAAGTTGCTCACGGTGCCGGCGCTGTTCGCGCTGCGGGCGACCGCGCCCTCGGGCGGGTCGATCGTCACCGGATCGAGGCCGACGCCGACCGTGTTGATGCGCGTCACGCCCACGCGCTGCGCGCCACCGCCGATGTCGTCCCACGCGACACCGAAGAACTCCGGCTCGTGCCAGGTCACGTCCGAGACGACCGAGATGCCGGTCGCGCCTTGCACGGTCGGGGTCGCCTGCACGCTGCCGTCGCCCGCGATGATCGAGAGGCGCGTCTCGACGGTGCCCGCCTCGTCCACGTGCGACCAGCCGAGGCCAAACGTGTCATTGCCGTAGGCCAGCGAGATGCCGGACTGCGCGCCCGCGTTGTTCGGCAGCTGCGAGACGCGGTCGACCGCGCCATTCTCGCCGAGCAGGGCAAAGTTGAGGTCGAAGAGCGAGTTCGCCCCCGGCGTCAGCCACGCGGCGCCCCAGTTCCCGTTACCGAAGACGACGTGCGGCGAGGTGGCGCGGGTCGGGGAAAGCGTGACGCGCGGGCCGAACGTCTGGCCCCCCTCGTCGAGCGTCTGCGCGAAGAGGCCGCCGGTGCCCGCGTTGCCCCGCGTGAAGAGCACCAGGCCACCCGAGAGCTGCGCCCAGCCCAGGGCGATGCGGTCGGCGTCGAACGTGTCCGCGATCTCGGTCGGCGCGTCGATGGGTGTGCCGTCCGCGCCGGTGAGCTGCACGCGGAT
>JBEIFN010000702.1:0-1592 GCA_040382435.1 Alphaproteobacteria bacterium | reverse complement strand
TTCGAACTTGGTGCTTTCGGGCACCACCGTGCTCGACGCCGCCGCCCTCTACGAGCTCGGGACGTCGCTCGACGCGATTCATCGCTTCTTCCAGCCCGTCTACGGCACCTCGGGCGGGTTCTACGCGATGGACACCGAGTTCAAGTGGATCGACGGTCGCATCGAGATCAAGCAGGCCCGGCCCTACCCGGGATGGAGCAACCCATGACGCGCGACCTGTGGTTCCCCTTGCTTTGGGTGGCGTGTGGCGGGCCGTCCGCCCCGCCGGTGGACACCGGCACGGACACGGGCGCTGACTCCGGCGTCGACACGCCGATCGACACCGATCCCGGCGTCGACACGCCGGAGGTGCAAGACACTGACACCGGTGAGCCGCCGCCGCTGTCGCTCGATGGGGCGTGCCCGCTCGCCGAGCGCGTGGGTGGGTTCGTCGTCGACAGCACGGTGGACTACGCGTTTGTCGACGGAAGCGTCGCGGACGCAGTGTTGCCAGTTTCGGTGCTGACGACGATGGAGGTCTCGGGGGACTGCGCGATCCTTCGGCGGGAGAACCCGTTCTGCGATCCCGGCTGCGGCCCGAACGAGACCTGCGATCTCTCAGGCACGTGTGTGCCGTACCCGGTCACGCAGGACGTGGGCTTGGTCGTGGTCGATGGTCTCTCCGAGGCCGTCTCGATGTCGCCACGTGCACCCGGTTTTGCGTACTTCAACACCTCGATCGACAACCCGCCTTGGACGCCGGGTGACCGCGTGCGTCTGCGGGCCGCGGGCGGGCCGGTGCGGCCAGCCTTTGCGCTCGACGCGATCGCGCCGAACGACCTGGCCATGATCGAGCCGCTGTGGACGCTCGTGCAAGGTGAGCCGTTGGTGGTGACCTGGACACCTGCTTCTGGGCCGACCGAGGTGTTCTTGCGCTTGCGGATCGACCAGCACGGAACGACGCCGTCGACGCTCGAATGCCACTTTGCTGATGCGCCGGGACGCGGCGAGGTCCCCGCGCCGCTGCTGGCGTCGCTCGTTTCGTTGGGGCTGACCGGCTTCCCAGCGGGGGAGCTGGTCCGGCGGACGGTCGATCAGGTCGCACTAGAGCCGGGTGCGTGCGTCGAATTCATCGCGTCTTCGTCACGCGTCCCCGACGTCGTCATCGAGGGCTACACGCCGTGCCGCTTCGACGCCCAGTGCCCGCCCGGCCAGACGTGCAACGAGCTGCTTGAGCGCTGCGAGTGAGCGCGCTGGCCCGGGTTCGCCGCACCGGCTAGCGTGCCCAACGCCGGAGGCGTCGTGCGCAATCAAGTCGGTGCCTTGCAGTTCTTGGGCAGCTTTCCCGAGCGTCCGCCCGAGACGGGCCTCCCCGAGGTCGCGTTCGCCGGGCGCAGCAACGTCGGCAAGTCGTCGATGCTCAACACGTTGCTCCGCAGCCACAAGGCCGCCCGGGTCTCGTCTCGGCCAGGACGCACGCAGCTGATCAACCTGTTTCAGATCGGGCAGGCCGCCGTGTTCGCCGATCTGCCGGGCTACGGCTACGCCGCCGTCCCCGACGAGGTCGCGGCGCGCTGGAAGCCGATGATCGAGGCGTACCTCGCGGATCGCGC
>JBEIFN010000701.1:0-1606 GCA_040382435.1 Alphaproteobacteria bacterium | reverse complement strand
GGCGAACAGCGTCCACGGCGCAGCGGCGCTCGCGTCGCTCCAGAGGGCGGCGGCTTCGCGCGCTGAGAGGCCGGCGAGCACGCCGTCGAGCACGACCCTCCTCGCCCGCGCCACCCAAGCCCGCGCGAGCGAGAGCCGCTCGCGTCTGCAACGGCGTCCAACCCCGCGTGACCGAGGGCGTCGACCAAGCCAAACCGCGCCAAGGCGTCCCAGGCCTCATCGTCCCCAGCGTCAAACCGCGCGAGCAGGACGTTGTCGCGGACGGTGCCGTCAAAGGCGGTGTCGCTGTCGATGACCACCACCCGCTCGTTCCGCTGCGCAGGTGCCATCGACCCCAGCGGACGGTCGTCGAGCCGGAGCGACCGCCCCGTGCGCGACGCCCCCCGAACCGTGGCGCCGAGCTCGGCCGCACCGTCCGGGTCGTCGACGACGACGCGCGCTCCGGCCGGTGCGCGCAACGTCATGCTGTCCACCGTCCACACCACCTCCGCCCCCCGATGCGCCGCATCGACCGCACCCGCCGGACCGCCGAGATGAAGGGGTGGCTCGTCGGCCATGTGCCCGATCTTCTCGATCGCCGCGAGCAGATCGTAGAAGGTCTCGACCTTGTTCGCGAGCTTGAGCGCCTGGGCGACCACGCTCGTGACAACGACCTCGGCCGCGACCAGCTGACCGAGGGTCAGCGCGCCATCGCGCACGAGCGAGGCCCCGATGGCAAGGATGCCCACCTGCGCGACCACGTGCAGACCCACCGCGAGCGCTTGCTGGCGGAAGGCGATCCGGTAGTGCGCCGTTCGCGCGTCCAGCCAGTCCGAGGCGAGCGATTCGGCGTGATGCCCGGCGAACGCGGGCCCGCCCGGGGCGACGGCCCACAGCGGCTGACCCGCAAAGCCGCCGATCGCGTGAAGGACCCGATCTCTGGCCTTGGACTCCTTGACCGCCGTCGCGGTGGCCCCACGACCCGCGAGCACCACGGCCCCGACCCCCAGCACCAAAAACAGGTCGAAGCCGAGCAACGCGGGTGCGTACAAAGCCAGCAGTACCATCGCGACCAGCGCCGCGACCAATGCGTCGATGCCATCGATCAGCAAACTGGCAAGTGCCTTTTGCACCATCACACCGTCGACGAAGCGGTGGATGAACGCGCCCCCCGCTTGCCATCCCAGCCGCGAGGGCGGTGAGGCCGGGATCCGTGCCGCCAGGTCCTCGAACAGACGCACGAACAACCGCCGCTGCACCAGCTCGGCCATGTACCGTTGAAGCAGCGCAAGGCCGCCGGCGACGGTGAGACAAAGCGCGAGCAACGCCACCAAGAAGCCCACCGACTGGGCGGTCGCCCCGATCGCGAGCGTGTTGACGAGCACCTGCACCGCGACCGGCGTCGCGAGGCCGAGCAACGTCACGCCCAGGGCGTACACGAGCAGAAACCTGAGCTCGGGCGCTTCGGCGCGTAGCCAGACCCCGAGGCGACGCCACGGCGCAGGGTGGCCGGGATCGCGCATCGCGTCGACCGAAAGCGCACGATCGACCAGATACCATGCCGGTGCTTCGCCGAGCCGCCAGCCCGACGCGGCGACGCGCACCTGCTGCGCCCCCGAGGCCACGC
>JBEIFN010000700.1:0-1614 GCA_040382435.1 Alphaproteobacteria bacterium | reverse complement strand
GGCTGGGGCGACGACGAGCGCTGGTAGTCCGCGCTCGGAGGCCTCCGGGGCGATGCGCTCCGTGAGGCCGCCCTGACGATGCACGCCGTCCGGTGTTCCCGGGCGGCGTCTTCGTTTTTGCGCGCCCTGGCGAGGGACGTTTCGTCGAGTCGCTTACCTGTCCGACGCGTCGGTCGCGGCCGCGCTGCGAGACCACGGCCCAAAGGCGGCGAGCCCCTCGGCCACGAGCACCTCCAGCGCTTCGACGAGGGCGACGCCGCCAAGGTCCAACGCACGTTGAAGCGTCGCCGTGGGCGTCCAGCCGGCGCGCTCGGCGAGGGCTTCGAGGACGCGCGCTGCGTCGGCGGGGAGTGGATGCGGCGTGGTAGGCGCACCGAGGCTTCGGAGCACGCGACGCGGCAAGCCGACCGTCGTCTGGGCCAGCTCCCATGGCCGCCCGAGGGCGCGCCCGTGGGCCTGGGCGACGACGCGGACGTCCGCCGACGACCAGGGCTCGAGGGCGATGGTACGAACGGCGGCCTCGCTCGTGATGGGCATGTCGCTCCAGACGACCACCAGCGAAGGGAGGTTACGAGCGCTCCACGCGCCAGCGATGGCTTGCGCGTCGGCGACGTCGGCGGTGATCCAGACGGGGATCTTGCGCGAACCGCGACGCAGCAGGGCGTCGGCCTCGGCGAGCGTACCCATCACCACCGCGCACGGGTCGTGGGTCACGGCGTGGCGGAGGTCGTCGAGCAGCGCGCGGCGGCCGCTGCCGAAGGGACCGTAGACGTTGACGAAGATCGGCCCCGCCTGGGCCTCGGCGAGCGCGAGGCGTAGCGCGATGCGGGTGCGGCGCTGTGCGAAGGGGGCGGAGGCTCGCGGAGCATCGACCGCTGCCGCCAAGCGGCGCGCCACCTCGGCGAGGTCGGGCCGGGCGCGAGGGTCGGTTTGCTGCATGTCGAGGAGCAGGTCGTCGACGCCCTCGGGGACGTCCACACGCCACGCGCTCAGGGGCAGCGGCACCATTCGGCCGGTTCGTCCTTGTAGGGCAACGGGATCCCGCGTGTCGAGGGACGGCTCTCCCGCGAAGGCGGCGTGGAGGGTGGCGCCGAGGCTCCAGACCTCGGCCGCTCGGGTCATGCCGCTGCCGGCGAGCACTTCGGGTGCCGCGAAGCCCGGTGTGATCTGCTGCCTCGCTTCGTCGCGCCCTCCGACGTCGAACAGCGTCACGTGGCCGTGGGCATCGACGACGAGGTTGCCGGGCTTGAGGTCGCCGTGCAGGCGTCCGTGCCGATGAAGGTGTCCCACGGCGTCGACCAGCTCGAGCGCCGCGCCGAGCAGTGCGGACCACGTCGGCTGCGTCTCGGCGACCCAGCGGTCCAGCGAACGGCCCTCCACGAAGTCGGTGGCGAACCAGGAGAGCGCGGACGCGTGAATGCCCGTATCGAACAACCGCGGAAGGTGGGGGTGCGGGTGTTCGCGGAGGAACTCCGCTGCGCGCTCGATCGCGTCGCAGGCTTCGGGTCGCCGCGCGATGTTGACGGCCAACCAACCCTGTGCCGTCTCGGTCGTCCAGACGGCGGCGTCCCCACCGAGGGCGAGCAGCCCGCGGCACAGGTAGGGTCCGATCTG
>JBEIFN010000699.1:0-1615 GCA_040382435.1 Alphaproteobacteria bacterium | reverse complement strand
TCCATAGCCGGATTGAAGTAATCAGAACCTTTTATGATAAACCGCTCGCCTGGCTTGCGAACGATGTCAGCCCCGACGCCGATCGCGTCCGTGAGGGCCTGCTACGCCTCACGACCTGGGACGGGTGGGGCTATTGGGACGCGACGATGGCGTTGGACGCGCTGCGGAATCACGCCGCCAAGGCCGAGCCGCTCGGCTTGGAAGAGGAATGGCAAGCGGCGATCGACACCGTGTCCCGCTGGCGCGCCGAGCGGGAGCAGCGGCTGCGACAAGGGGTCGCCAACACGGGTGGCTTCGCCGCAGCGCTCGCCGCCACGTGGCGCAGCGCCGATGTCTTCGGCAGCGTTCGCCGTCGGTGGAAGGCCGATCGGCTCTACCGCGACCTCGTCCGCTTCGACATCGGACGCGCACGGGCCGCCGACGAGGCGCGCCGTCTCCTCGAGGCCGAACGCGCCTGACGCACCCCGGACCGACCACCGTGCACCGACCGCGGCGGCGTCGCCCGGTCAGGGCGTAGGTTCGAGCGGCACAAAGCGGCCAGGCTCACGCCAAGCGAGTCCCTCGCGCGCGTCCACGGTCCTCGGGCGCAGGTCGGCGAGTCCGGGGCGTCCATCCCAGAGGACCTGGAGACGGAGCGCGGCGGTCACCCGACGGAAGGCCGTGACGGCGTCCAGCTCACCGCCAAGGAGCACCGCGACGCGCGACTTCGTCCACAGCATCGCCTCCGCCTCGGCGTGCACCGTCGGCGACGTCCAGGCGACCGTGCGATCCGCGTCTGAGGGTCGGTGCTCGACACCGACGCCGGCCAGCATCCGCAGTCCGGGGAGCGCGAAACGCACATCAAGACCGCCGCTCGCGGCGTCCAACGGCTGTGGGTCTCCGGGCGCATTGCTGGCTGCGCGACCCCAGATGCGCGAGCGCACCCAAGGCGACGGCCACAACCGCACCTCACCGCGCACAGCGCCCGACAACGGATGCGCCTCCCGGTACCCCGACCACAGGACCGTCGGTGTGGCCGCCCGCGCCGTGTCCGTCCACCCCGTTCCCGCCGCCGTGCCCGCACGCGCCGCCCCATCGACGGTCAGACTGCCGCGAAGGTCGAGCCACGCGTCCACGCGATGCGCTCCGCCCAATTCCCCGGTGCCACGGAACGCGAACGGCACGCCACCCGCGCCTCCGCCAAAACGCGTGTCGACCTCGGCGCGGGCCCAAAGTCGCGACGCACCCCACGTCGACCAGGTCTCGACCGCGCCCGTCCATCGTCCGACGGCCGGCGCCTTGGGCGCGGACCAAGCGCCGATCGTGGACTCCAGCCAGAGCGGCGCCGCGAGGGGTCGCGACGACATGCCTGCTGACGTCAACACGCGAAGCGACACCGGGATCGCCTCGATGTCCTCATCCGGGGAGCCGAGATCGACCGTGACCAAGCCCCAGGCGGCGATCGGCAGCGGCAGGCGCTCCAGCAGCACCACCGCCGACGCCGGGTCGACGACGGCGTCCGGAAGCGTCCCTCCCTCGGTCGCTACCGGGTGTGCGGCGAGCGCGACATGCACGGCCGGTTCGAGTCCAGCAGGAACCGGCTCGCGTTGACTCAACGCGACCCGTGCATCGGGCC
>JBEIFN010000698.1:0-1617 GCA_040382435.1 Alphaproteobacteria bacterium | reverse complement strand
GGCCTGCTGGTGGGGACGTGCGCGGCGAAGAAGCCCGCGCCACCTCCGCCACCGAGCCCGGGGTGGAACGTCGTCGCCGAGGGGCGTTGTTGGCATCCTCCCGACTGGGACAGCCTTGGAACCACCGACCGTCGCACGGCGCGTTCGGAGGCGATCGCCGCCGTGGTCGCGCTCGGGCGGGGCGACGAGGGTTCGCCGCTGCGCATCGATATGGGCAACCTCGAGCCGCTCGAGACGGTGCTGCTCGGCTACCCCGACAAGGTGGAGGCGATCGCCGGCGAGCTGGAGTCGTTGTGTCGGGGGGCGCTGACGGGGGCTGGCGTCTCGGCCTACCAAGCCTGGTACGACGGCCTGTCCGACCGGCTCAACGAGGGCGTCTGCCGTCGTCCGATCGTCGAGATGGCGTACTACCTTGAGGTCCGCGCGGGCTGGCAGTTCCGGGCCGGCGTCTGCGACACCGACTACGTCAAGATCACGGTGACCGACGTCGACCGGTTCCGCACCAGCAAGGACGCGCCGTGGGTCAACGCCGCGGGTGATCTCGCCCGTCCTAACGCGCCGGCGGGCTACCCGTGCACGACCGAGGGGTGCGCGGTCGGTACGCTGTTGCTCCGCTTCACGGGCAAGGATGGCAGCTCCTTCGTCCGCCCGATCGGTCTGGGTGCGACGTTCGACCCGCCGTCGGACGGCGTGATCGAGATCGCGCTGAACGACGACGACCCGCTCGACAACGAGTGGTTCGTCTCCAAGGACGGCATCCAAGACCGTGCTACGGTCATCTACAAGCCCGTGTCCCGCTGACGGCACGGTAGGAGGAACGATGGGTCTTGCACGTTTGGCCGGTGTCGTGGTGCATGCGGCGGCTTGGATGTCTTGGAGTGGCGCTGCGTGGGCGGGCGGCTACGCCGTCTCGAGCGAAAAGCCGATGGCGCGCGATGGGAGCAGTTTTGGTGCTTCGTCGGCGTTGGACGGGGACCCTGCGACGGCTTGGGTCGTCCACCCCGAGCAGGACAACGTCGGCAGCTGGATCGAGATCGGCGTCCCAAAGGGCAAGGTCGACAAGCTCAGCCTCGTCGTGGGCTGGGCGGCCGACGAGAACACCTTCAAGGACTACAGCCGCCTCGCCGAGGCGCGGGTGATCGTCAAGGACTCAGCCCAAGGCGACAAGGTCGTGTTGGACAAGGTGCTCGCGTTCCAAGACCAGATGGGGCGTCAGACGCTGGATCTGACCGACGTCGAGGTCGGTGACGACATGGTCGGCGGTGTGGTGCGGATCGAGGTGACCAAGGTCGTCGACGGGGTCGACTTCACCCAGCTCGCGGTCAGCGAGGCGCTGGTGCATATGGGCGAGTTCGACGCCGTCCTGTTCGCGTCGGGTAGCCCGTCGTCGCAAGCCGACGGCCACCTCGCGGCGGCGTTGATCGATGGCGACCTCAAGGCGTACTGGGCGGCCACCGGTGAGGCGCCGCAGACGGTGGAGGTCAAGGGCGGCCGTTTTGGGCTCTCGAGCCACGGAATCGTCGTCGGCCCCGCGACGCAGGCCCGGCCCCAGACGATCCGCATCACCCACAGCCGCGTCACCCCGACCGACACCAGCGAGGACAAACAGGGCTTTGT
>JBEIFN010000697.1:0-1618 GCA_040382435.1 Alphaproteobacteria bacterium | reverse complement strand
GGGCGCCGCGGTGATCGAGGAGATCGACATCATGTTCGTCTTCGCGCCGGCCGACCAGCCGGTGACGGTGTACGTGTGGAGCGATCCCAACGGCGACGGCGACCCGACCGATGCGCAGGTGCTGTCGTCGCTGACCACGACCGTCGGGCTGCTCGGCGTCTACAGGACGCTGGACATTCCCGACGCGGCGATCGGACCGAACGGAACCTCGTTCTTCGTGGGGGCGATCACTGCGACGACCACCGCCGACTTCCCCGGTCCGCTCGACTCGAGTGGCGCGGCGCTGTCGCGCCGGTCGTGGATCGTGGGCAGCAGCTCCCCCATCGATCCCAACAACCTGTCGGCGGGCGTGGAGGAGTTCAGGACCGTCGAGCAGGCGCTCCCGTTCCCGGGCAGGTGGCTCGTGCGCGCGCGCGGCACCACCACCACCAACGACTGCAACGGCAACGGCGTCCCCGACGGGTGCGACATCGCCGACGGCACGAGCGCGGACACCGACGGCAGCGGCGTGCCCGACGAGTGCGAGGACTGCAACGCCAACGGCACCCTCGATTCGATCGACATCACGGCCGGAAGCAGCCCCGACTGCAACGCCGACGGCGTGCCCGACGAGTGCCAGCTGGCGGGCGGGGACTGCAATCAGGACGGCATTCCCGACGCATGCCAGCTGACCGACAACGACTGCAACGGCAACGGCGTCCCCGACGAGTGCGATGTGAGCTCGGGCACGAGCGCCGACCTCGACAACAGCGGCGTGCCCGACGAATGCGAGGACTGCAACGGCAACGACATCCTCGACTCCGCCGACATCGCCACGGGCTTCAGCCCCGACTGCAACGCCGACGGCGTGCCCGACGAGTGCCAGCTGGGCGAGCCGCCCCTCGACATCGAGTACGCGCTCGACGACGGCACGCGTGACGGCAACCTCGGCTTCGGCGCAGTGGCCGACATCTACTGGCTCAACCAGTACACCGTGGCGGAGGGCGGAGAGACGATCGCGCAGATCCGCGTGGTGCTGGGCAACGCCTTCGCGGGGCAGCCGTACCGCGTGGGTCTGTGGAGCGATCCCAACGGCGACGGCCAGCCGAACGATGCGCAGCTGCTCGCAACGGCCGATGCGATCGTGGCCAACGGAAACACCAGCATCTTCAACGAGGTCGACATCGCGCCCACCTTCATCGGCGCGGCGGGGACCTCGTTCTTCGCGGGCGTTCTCTTCCGCGACGAGTTCGGCAACCAGTTCCCCCTGGGCGTCGACAACTCGTTCGCCAACCAGCGCACCTGGGTGGCGGCGGGACCCACCGTCGATCCCAACGACCTCGGCGTGGCGGCCACCTACGGCTACCTCGCCCGGCTCAACGGCCTCGTGCGCGCATTCGGCTTCGATGGCGCGCTGCCCGAGGACTGCAACGGCAACGGGGTGCCCGACGCGTGCGACATCGCCGACGGAACCGCCTCCGACGCGAATGGCGACGGCCGCCCCGACTGCTGCGACCGGCCGAACGGCTGCACCGCGTGCGTGGCCGACCTGAACCGCGACGGCGAGGTGAGTGCCGCGGACATCGCCATCCTCCTGAGCGCGTGGGGTACGCCCGACGCCGACCTCGACGGCGACGGC
>JBEIFN010000696.1:0-1619 GCA_040382435.1 Alphaproteobacteria bacterium | reverse complement strand
AAGCGCATCGGGTCTCCACAGAGGCGAGGGGTCACGAGACGTTACGCGGCCGATGGCGAACCCACAACATCACGCAACTGGTGACGGCCGCGAACGCCACGCCCCAGCCAGTCGCCGGGATGGCTGCGGGGGGTGGATTGGCGCCCAACAACCCAACCTCGCCGCCGGACGCGTCGAGGATGTACGTCTCGGGCTGCCCGACGGCCTCCCACACGCCGGGCCCGCCCGGCCGCAGTGCGCGCGCTTGCACGTGCAGCGGCTCGCCGTCCAGACCGGTGGTGTGCAGGCGAACGGCAGGGTCCGTGGTCGGGCAGCGCAACGAGACGCGGATGTGGTCGGCACCTTCGCCGATCGTGCTGACCGAGACGTCGTCGCAGGCGATCGCCGCGCCGGCCTCGCTCCGGAGAACGAAGGACGTCTGAAACGCCTCACGTAGGTCCGCGCGGGCGCTCGCCACCTCGGGACGCGTCAGCACGCCGTCGCCGTCCGCGTCGGCGGCGGGCCACATGGCCAGGCCGGGGGTGACGGTGACGCGAAGCGCCGTGCCGTCAAACTCGATCTGCGCCCGGTGGGCATCGAGCCCGTGCGCGTGCGACGCCTGAATGATCGCGTACATCATGGCTGAGCTGTACGACAAGACGCGACCCACCGCCACATCCCGTGACGTCGGTGCCGAATAAGAAGCGACGGCGAGGAGGCGGCATGCGTGGCTTGGCTTGGTGGGTGGCTGGTGTGGGGTTGGCCGCGGGGTGCGCGGAGCCGTCGTCGGACGCGCTCGATTCGGCGGTGGCGGTCGAGCCGGACCCCACCCCAGTGTTCACGCCGCTCGACGAGAGCGGAGAGGTGGTCGAGGGCGTGGAGCTGTCGCGCTACGTGGGCGCTTGGTACGAGATCGGGACCTTCGTCATCCCGTTTCAGGCGGCGTGCACCGGATCGACCGCCGCGTATGCCCCCATCGACGAGCGGACGATCAGCGTGCGCAACCGATGCTTGATCAACGATCTGGACGGCGATCCCTTCGTGATCGAGGGCGACGCGACGTTGGAGAACGCCACGAACACCCGCCTCTCCGTGCGGTTCTTCGGCGACTTCGGAGCTCCGTATTGGGTCGTGGAGCTCGACGGGCAACCGGGCGAGCAGCCGTACGACTGGGCGGTGGTGAGCGGTCCGGCCTATGGCACCCTGTGGATCCTGCACCGGGCACCGCAGATGCCGGCTTCGTTGCTCGACCCGATCCTCGATCGGCTCGAAGCGCGCGGCTTCGACCTGTCGCGCATCTCGTGGACGGTTCAGCCCGAGGTGCCGTTCTCCGAAGCCGACGTGCTCGGGGATGGCGGCTGAGGTCGGCTGGGTGAGAGGAGGATGGCGGGCACGTCGCGCGCGCCGCAGCCCACCGTGAGCCCCACGTTGCGCCAAGCGTCGGGCCCATCGGGGACGTAGACGTACGCGAGGTCGACGTCCTGGCCGTTGACGACGACCACATGGTACCGGCGTCCAGAGGAACGCTCAACGCGCGTTGTCGCGCTTTGGACCTGTTCTACCGTGCCTTCCACGTCCCCGCACGGCGCGCAGAAGTGCTGGAGATGGTGGGTGCTCGCGATCGTGCGCGCACCGGTCTT
>JBEIFN010000695.1:0-1623 GCA_040382435.1 Alphaproteobacteria bacterium | reverse complement strand
GACGCGATGGTCGCGGGCCGCAGCGGCGCCAAGGCGCGGAGCGCGTCGACGTCGAACGGCCGGACCTCGTCGACGCCGCATTGGGCGGCGAGTTCGTCGGCGGCGGGCCGGGCGCCGTGCCACAGCGCGTCTGCGGCGTCAGGTAGCGGCGCGTACAGGACGGCGCGGCCCTCGTGGAGCAGCAGGGCGGCGTCGGGTTCGCCGTAGCCCGAGAGGTACCAGAGCGAGCTGTCCTGTCGGAACGGGAGCACGTTCATCGGCAGGTTCCGCGCACGCGCGCGCGGACCGACGAGGAGAACGGGTCGGCCGACGGCGTCGGCGACGCGGTGGCGACGTTCGCGGAGCAGAGCAACGGGGAGGGAAGAGGTCGCCATCAGCGTCTCCTGCTCGTACCGTAGCGCGCCGCGCTGCGCCGCGTCGTCCACTTGCGGTGAAACGGCGTCACGGCGTCCGGGGGAGGTCAGCGGACGGCTTCGCCCCGCCATTCGACCGCGTCGTGGCCGTAGCCTGAGGCGACCTGAAACTCGACGACGCCGGGGTTCGCGGTCACGCGCTCGAACCTAGCGATCCAGAGGTCGTTCCAGATGTTCTTGTGCGTGTAGATCATCTCGTGGAGCGCGTTGACGTCGCGCACCCGGTAGACCGTGACCAGCGGCTGCGGGATGCCGTCGGCCTCGAGCCGTACGCGCCAGACGTCGTCGGTGTCGCCGAACTCCGTGCGGGTCTCGACGTCGGACTCGGCGGTGAAGACGACCTCGTGGTACGCCTCGCGGTCGCTCTCCATCTGCGTCAGGAACCGCGCGTGATCGGCGGCGTCGGCGTCGAGCAGGCGGCGTCGTTCCTCGGCCAACGCCTCACGGAAGCCAGGGCTGAGGTAGGTCGCGCGGAACCGCAACGCGGTGCCGAAGCCGCGGTACACGACGCCGATGCCGGTGTGATCGTCCAGCGCTCGGACGTACTGTCCGCGCGCCGTTGCACACCCGCCCCAGAGGGTCACGATCGCCACGCTCAGCCACCGAGCCGTTCCAGCCATCGGCGATCCTCCCGCGCTGGGCCTATACCACGTCCGAGGACGGATCCGTGCGCGGTGGGGGTTCGAGGCGCAAGTCGGCAGCGCCCGTGAGGTGCGGGATCGACCGGATGCGGTCGCCGAGCCACCCTCGCAAGGTGTCGCGGAGCGTCGAGAGCTGCAGGGGCTTGGTGAGAAAGCCGCTCATCCCGGCGTCGAGGCAGAGCTGGCGGTCGGACGGCGTGACGGAGGCCGTGAGCGCGACCATCGGCGGCACGGGCTCGGGCAGCATGCGGATCCGGCGCGCCGCGTCGGGACCCGACATGACGGGCATGTTGAGGTCGAGGAGCACGAGGTCAAAACCCTTGGGCTCGGCGCGAAGCGCGTCGACCGCGAGCGCACCGTTTTCGACCAGCGTCGCGACGCAGCCAAGGCGATCGAGCATCATCCGGATCACTTGCTGGTTGACGGCGTTGTCCTCGGCGACGAGGACGCGCGGTGGGTCGGTGGGAACCTCGGCACCGAGCAGCTCCACCGTGGCGGGCTGGGGATGGGTCGCTGTGTGGGTGCTGTCACCGCGTCCGTGGATCGTGGTCTCCTCGGTGACGTCGGGG
>JBEIFN010000694.1:0-1628 GCA_040382435.1 Alphaproteobacteria bacterium | reverse complement strand
GGGAGACCGTGGGCCTCGGAGGCCCCGAGACGGATCTGTCCGACAACCAGGCCATGCGCACGGTGAGCCAGGTCGTCACCGTGACGGCTGTCGCCGACGCGCCGTCGCTCGTGGTGCGCGGCACGGCCGCGGGGCTCGAGGACAACTTCATCGCCCTGACGATATCCGGCGCCCTCGTCGACACCGACGCCTCGGAGGTCCTGAGCTATCGCCTTTCCGGCATCCCGGCCGGCGCCGTCCTGCGCAACGGGTCGGGAACGCTGACCGTGGGCGCGACCGGCGAGATCGATATCGCCGCCAACGCCCACAGCGGGCGGGCGATCCGCCCGCCGCAAGACTCGAACGTCGATTTCACGATCGGCGTCACGGCCGTGGCGACCGAGACCTCGAACCTCGACGTCGCGACCACGACCGGCTCGATCCATGTCGCGATCACGGGCGTCCCGGACGACGCGACGCTGGTTGGCAACAACGCGCTCAACGAGAACGCCCTCGACGCCGCCGGCGGCACGATCACCCTGTCGCTCGGCGTCGTCGTCGGCGACCAGGACGTGTCCTTCGGGCGCCCGCAGTCGGAGACGCCGACCGCGGTCGTGATCTCCGGCGTGCCCGCGGGATACAGCCTCAGCGAGGGCCAGTTCATCGGCGTGTCCGGCGGCAAGTCCAGCTGGTCGCTGCGACGTCGCGAGGACGGGACGACCGAATGGGCGGACGCGAAGCTCATCGGCTGGCCGACCCATCTCGCCACGACGCTGACGCTCACCGCCAGCATGGTGGTCACGGAAGACGACGGCGCGGTCGGCACGACGATCCGCAACTTCCCGATCGTCGTCTCGCCTCAGGTCGACGACTTCAACCCCTCGGGCTCGGCCTCTGGTCGCGAGGACGAGTGGTTCGCGCTCTCGATCGGCGCGGGCCTCATCGACACGGACGGCTCGGAGCGCGTCACGGGCAACGTGACCATCGACGCGATCCCCACGGGCACGCAGCTGCGCGTGGCCGGCATCGTGCAGGCGCCTGTTTCCTCCGCCGGCGGCTTCGACAGCTATGTCGTCTCCTCGGCGCAGCTTGGCGCGATCGAGGTGAAGGGCAGGCTCCACTCGAATGTCGACTTCTCCGGCACCGGCACGCTGACGATCGCGGAGTTCGATTCCGCGGGCAACGTCGTGGCTGGACAGGTGCGCGCGAAGCCCTTCACCTACAACGTCGACATCGTGGGCGTGGCCGACAAGCCCGGCGCTGCCGCGGCGAACGCCTCCGGCACGGCCGGCGTGGCGATGGACACGGACCTTTCGGGCACGCTCGTCGATACCGACGGGTCGGAGCGCCTCTACGCGATCATCTCCGGCGTGCCGACGGGAATGGCGCTGCAGTTCGACGGCACGGCCGGTGGGTCGCACGTGATGCGCGCCCTGGGTGGCGGGCGCTGGCTCGTCTCCGGCGATGGCGCGCTCCCGAAAGTGCAGGTCGCGACCGGGTCCGGCTTCGCGGCAGGCACGCACACGCTCACGCTGACGACGGTCGCCGAGGAAGATGACGGCCTCCGCGACCGGGCCGTCTCCGATCCGGCGCCGTTCACGGTCACGGTCGCCGCTGGCGGCGGTGGTGGTGGTGGAGGTGGAGGTGGC
>JBEIFN010000693.1:0-1631 GCA_040382435.1 Alphaproteobacteria bacterium | reverse complement strand
CCCTGGGGTGGCCCTGATCTCCACCCGATGGTCGCCAGCGGCATGATGGCGCTGTCGAGCCTTGGGGTGGTTTCGGCAACCGCATGGGCGCTGGCCCAACGGAGGAGCGATGATGTGGCAGCTCAAGGTTGAGGGCATGACGTGTGGCGGTTGCGGCGCGAGCGTAGAGCGCGTCCTGCGGTCCGTCGCACCTCACGCGGAGATCGCCGTCCAATGGATGACCGGCACGGTGGAGGTCCGTGCATCGGCGCTCGATCAGCAACTTGTCGCCGATCGACTAGCAGCTGCCGGCTTCGTCTTGACGGCCGTCACGTTGGTCTCGTAACGAAATCGTGACGCGGCGGTTCGCCTGCGGTACCCTCTTCGGGGTGTGAGGGCGTGATGGCCGGATGGTGGTTGTGGGTGGCGTGCAACGCCGGTCAGCTCGTGATCGTCGATTCGGGCGATACCGACGTGATCGATACGCCGCTCGTCGAGACCGACACTCCAGGCGTTGATACGCCGGCGCCGGAAGTCGTGTGCGACGCGGATGGCGATGGTTTTGCGATTGCCGCGGCGGGCTGCCCCTCCGGCGCGCCGGTCGACTGCGATGACGGGGACCCCGAGGTCTTCCCGGGGGCCGAGGAGCAGTGCGACGGCGTCGATCAGGACTGCTCGGGCGCGGCGGATGAGGCGTTCGACGTCGACGGCGATGGGCAAGCGGGATGTGCCGGCGACTGCGACGACCTCGACCCCGAGAACGCTCAGATTCTCCCCGAGCGCTGCGACGGCGCCGACAACGACTGCGACGGCGAGGCCGATGAGGGCTTTGACGCCGATGGGGACGGTGTGCGCACCTGCCGCGGCGACTGTGACGACCAAGATCCCACGGTCTACCTTGGCGCCGAGGAGATCTGCGACGGGCGCGACAGCGACTGCGACCCGCTGACCTCCGAGGATGGCGATCTCGACGGCGACGGCATCTCGCGGTGCGGCGGCGACTGCGCCGACCTCGATGCGACGGTTGCTCCGGGCCAGATCGAGGTCTGCGACCTGCAGGACAACGACTGCGACGGCCGATTCGAGACCGATCCGGCTTGCTTTGGCTGTGCGACGGTCAGCGGCTTTTTGCTCTGCGGCGTCCCGCTCACGTGGGACGACGCGCGCGCTGCGTGCGAGGGCTTTGGCACCACGCTGGCCACGGCGTCGGGTTTCTGGCTCAACGACCGGCTCGGACAGGCGACGGCATCGCTGGGCTACACGTGGATCGGGTTGTCGGATCTCGTGCAGGAGGGCGTCTGGCGTTGGGAGAGCGGCGTGGCGTACCGGTACAGCCGGTGGGCGCCCGGCGAGCCCAACAACGCAGGCGGGAGCGAGAACTGCGCCGGCACGAACTTCAACGGCGTGGGCGTCTGGAACGACTTTACGTGCAACACGGTCCTTCCGTTTGCGTGTGATCCACTCTGACGCGCGGGCACCTCGGTGGGAGCGTCACGGCCCGACGAGGTTGAAGATCTCCGAAGGTCGGTTGCGGATCGTGTTGCGGGTCGCGTCGACGTAGGCCTGCCGCTCGCTCGAGCGCTCGGCGCGGACGTCGGTGGCGATCACGCCGTCGAGCCAGCGGTCGAGCTGGTTGAGCGTCGCGTCGAGAT
>JBEIFN010000692.1:0-1633 GCA_040382435.1 Alphaproteobacteria bacterium | reverse complement strand
CGGATGTGCACCTGTATCTGCTCTCGCCTCAGGTCGACCGCGACGCTCTGGGCGCGTCTGAGTTCGACAACAACCTGAAACCCGGCGTGACCTTGCTCAGCCTCGGCCACGGCCAAGGTCGGGACGCCTACCTCGACACCACCTTCGACGACGAGGCCGCGCGCTACATCACCGCCGCCCGCTCGCCCTATCGCGGCGCCTTCAAGCCGGAGGAGCAGCTCAGTCGCTCAGTCGGCCAGCAGGCAGCGGGGTTGTGGACGCTTCATGTCTACGACGTCTCTCCTGGACTGACAGGCGCGGTGCGTGGTTGGGCAGTGGAGCTTGAGGTGACCCGCCCCGCGGACACTTGCCCAGCGCTCGCCAACGCCGACCAAGCGGACTTTGACAGAGACGGTCGCGGTGATGCCTGCGACGACGATGACGACAACGACGGCGTCGAGGACGTCGCAGATAACTGCATCCTCGCCTCGAACCCGCGTCAGGAAGAGGGTGACGGCGACCTGCTCGGCGACGCCTGCGACAACTGCCCCGGCGCGTTCGACCGCGACGCCAGTGACCTCGACGGCGACGGTCAAGGTGACGTCTGCGACGACGACGACGATGGCGACAGCGTCCCTGACCGACGTGACCTGTGCCCTGCGATCCCCGACCCCGCGCAGCCGGACCCGGACGCGGACGGCCAGAGCAACGCCTGCGACGACGACGACGACGGCGACACCGCCCCCGACGACGCGGACGTCTGCCCCACCCGGGTTGACCCCGCTCAACAGGACGCGGACGCCGACGGCGTCGGCGACGCCTGCGATGTTTGCCCGCTCGCGGCCGACCCCGGCCAACGTGATTCGGACGCGGACGGGATCGGCGACGCCTGCGACGGCTGTCCTCGAGCGCCCGACGACGCCGCCGGTGCCGACGCCGACGCGGATGGCGTGTGGGACCGCTGCGACAACTGCCCCGCGGTCGCCAACGCCGACCAAGACAACGCTGACTTTGACCACCTCGGGGACGTCTGCGACCCCGAGGATCGCTTCCTGCCGGACCTCGTGATTGACGGTGAGTCGGTCGCTCAGGAGTGGCGCATCGAGTCGATGGACATCGGCGCCCTCGACCAGTGCACGATCATCGAGGGCTGTGTCGACGCGGCCGGCCCCCGCAGGCTGCTCACTTTCCCGAGTATTATCGCGAACATCGGGCCTGCAGCGCTGTGCGTCCCTCCACCCGAAGAGGCCCCCGAGGCCTACGAGTTCTCGCCGTGCCACCAACACTGGCACCTGATCGACTTCGCCAACTACCGGCTGCTGAACCTCGACGGGAGCGTGGCCGCCCGCGGTCACAAGCAGAGCTTCTTCCTCGCGAACATGCTGGAGTATCGCGCCCTCGTCCCCATCGAGGGCGCGGTCGATGAGTGCGCCGAGAGCGGCCTGCGTCGGGGCTGGGCCGATGTCTACGGGGCCGGCACAATCTGCCAGTGGGTCGATGTGACGGACGTGCCTCCGGGCGATTACGTCCTCGAGCTCACGGTCAATCCGCACGGCGGGCTCGCCGAGACGAACTACGAGAACAACCAAACGCTCGTCCCGGTTCGGCTGCAGTGACGTCGTGAGCCCGCCGCTGAACATCGTTATCGTCGGCG
>JBEIFN010000691.1:0-1636 GCA_040382435.1 Alphaproteobacteria bacterium | reverse complement strand
CCTTCGGCTCACCGACGTCGGCTTCGGCTACCACGAGGGCGTCCCCGTCCTGCGGGACATCGACCTCGACATCCCGGCGGGGACGCGTGTGGCGCTCGTCGGGCGGACCGGCTCGGGCAAGACGACGCTCACCGCGCTGTTGAACCGTACCTACGACGTCACCCAAGGCAGCATCACCCTCGACGGACACGATCTGCGGACCCTCAAACTCGCCGACCTCCGGCGCGCAGTCGCGGCGGTACGCCAGGACGTCGCGATCCTGCCTGGCACGCTCCGGTTCAACCTCGACCTCGAACAAGGCCGCCCCGACGCCGTGCTCTGGGATGCCCTCCGGCGTTGTCAGGCCGCCGACCTCGCGGAACGCCTCGGCGGACTCGATGCCGACCTTCGTGGAGCGTTGGGGGGGCTGAGCGCCGGCGAGGCGCAGGTGATCGCGCTCGCGCGGATCCTCGTCCATGATCCCGCCGTCGTCGTCCTCGACGAGGCCACCGCCAACATCGACACACTCACCGAAGCGCGTCTCCAGCGCGCGACCGAGGCCGCCCTCGAAGGCCGCACCACGGTCGTCGTCGCCCACCGCCTGTCGACCATCCTCGGCGCCGACCGCATCGTCGTGCTCGACGGCGGACGCATCATCGAGACCGGCACGCACCAGTCGCTGCTCGACGCCCAAGGTGCCTACGCCTCACTCTACCGTGGGGATGACGGGGGCGCGGCCGCAGCCCCAGGCTCCGAGCCAGACTGAAGTTTCTCAAGAAACAACGATGTTAGAGCCTCGGCCGACCACCCCCGAGCGTCGACCTCGCCGAGAACCCGCCCCTGCGACATCCACACGACGCGGTCGACGATGCCCGCGAGAATGGCGGGCACGTGCGTGGTGAGCAGCACCGCGCCCCCCGCGTCGCAGTGCTGACGAAGTCTAGGTTGGACAGCCGCAATGCTTGGGAGGTCGAGACCGTTCAGCGCCTCGTCGAGCAGCAGCAATGGCGGCGCGCCCGCCAACGCCAAGCCGAGCGCCAGGCGGCGACGCATCCCTTGGCTGTAGCCCCCGACAGGTCGTGCGGCCGCATCGCCCAAGGCCGCGACCGCAAGCACCTCGTCGACGCGCCCCCCTCGAATCGCGACAACGAGCTCTGCGTGTTCCAACGCGGAGAGTTCATCGAACAACCCCGGTTCTTCGGGAACGGCGCCGAGCGAAGCTCTCGTCCCTTCCAGATCCGCAACCGCGTCCTTGCCGTCGATCCGGATCGATCCCTCGCTCGGCGGCAACAAGCCGAGCAGCATCGACATCAGCGTGGACTTGCCGGCCCCATTGTGGCCGACGAGCCCGACGAGCTCGCCGGCGGCGATGTCGAGATCGAGTCCTCGGACGGCGTGGACGGTGCCGAAGCGCCGATGAAGTCCTCGCACCTGCAACAATGACGCGCTCATCGAAGTCCCCCCGACGCCCACGACGCCGTCAACGAACCCAAGACCCACGCGACGGCCCCACCCAACCAGGCGGCCCTTGGCCCGATCGACGCCGAGGTGGCGCGCTGTACCGCGGGCCCGACGACGAGCCAGACGGCGTCGCGCCAAGCGGCCCCCGACGCCACCGACCCTACGACGAGCAAGGCCGACGGCGCCGCGACGAGGG
>JBEIFN010000690.1:0-1641 GCA_040382435.1 Alphaproteobacteria bacterium | reverse complement strand
GTCGCCGCATCGTCCCAGAGGAGGAGAGATGAAGCGTTCGCTCGGGCTCGTCGCGCTGGTCGCAGTCACGGGTTGTGGTGAGCCAACACCGACGTTTTCGGGCGAGATCGCGCCAATTTTCGCCCGAAATTGTACCACGGCGGGCTGCCATGCCCCCCCGGTGGAAGCCGGCCTCGACCTCAGCCCCGGGGTCGCTTGGTCGCAGCTCGTCGGCGTCCCGAGCACCCAGGCGCCCGGCGTGCTTCGCGTTGTCCCCGGCGACGCCGAGGCGAGCTACTTCTACCGCAAGCTCGCGAACACCCACGTCGAGGCGGGAGGAAGCGGCACCTTGATGCCACCCGGGTTCGGACTCGCGAACAACGAGGTCGCGATCGTGGCCGCTTGGATCGAGGCGGGCGCCCTCGACGATTGAGGGTCTTTCAGGCGATCTTGACTCGGTCTGGGGGCCGCTCGCACAGCGCTCGCGGATCGTGGGCGGCGAGTCGCCATAGACCGGGCCGTTCGCCCACCCGGATCGCGCCTACGCCGCTGGCGCCCGCCGCGGCCGCACCGGCGTGCGTCGCGAGACCAAGCCACACGCCTGCGTCGACCTCCGGGAACGCCGCGGCAAGGACCGGGATCTCGGCGAGGACGTCGAGGGATTCGGCCGACGCGCGGCTGTCGGTTCCGAGCGCGAGCGGCACGCCTGCGGCGAGCCAGGCGGGTACGTCGGGCAGCCGGCCGGTGACGTTGAGGTTCGACCGCGGGCACAGGCACAGGCGTGCCCCTGTGCGCGCGAAGTCATCGCGGTCCTCGGCGTCGAGAAACACGCCGTGCACGGCGAGGAGACCGGGTCCGAGGACCCCGAGGGCCTCGAGGCACGCCACCGGGCGGGGCGCACGGCGGTGGCCGCCTCGCCAGTCCCGACCGAGGGCGTCGAGCAGGTCGGCATGTCGACCGCTGGCGTCACGGAGGAACTCCGCCTCATCGAGTGACTCGCCGAGGTGCAGGCTGGCAGGTGGGCGCTGTTCACGCGCCGCGAGGAGGTGGGCGACCGCGGCGGGCGCCGTGGAGAACAGCGCGTGTGCGGTGGGCCAGCGGGTCACGCCCGGGCTCACGAGGTGCCCGGCGACCGGCGTTGCCAACAGCTCGGCCACGACCTCGGGGTCGGTGCCGACGCGTTCGTGGTGGACCACCCCGCGCAGACCGGCAGCGACGAGCCACTCTCCGGTGTGGCCGCCGTTGGACACGTCCCCCACCCATGCACATCCCAACGACGCGAGGTCCCGGGCTGCACCTGCGCCGGGGTCGGGCGCCGGCAGATGGTGCCGCAACTCCGCCAGCCAGTCGAGGAACGTCGGTGCGCGGAGCGTTGGCACCGCGTCGAGCTCAAGGTGGGTGTGCGCGTTGACCACGCCGGGGATGACGAGGTCATTGATCACGGGCGCGCCGCGCGACAGGCCTGGTCTGAGGGCGAGCACGGTCCCGTCAGCGGCGATCGACAGGGTCACGGCCTCGATCGTCCCTCCGTGGTCGGGGAGCCACAAGCGACGAAGCGCGAGTTCGGTCACGCGGACGGGGCGCCGCCGAGGCGCTCGTGGACGGGCCGGATCTTCTTCGCCGCCGTCCAAGCCGGCCCTTGCGCGGCCCCGAGCGCGTCGC
>JBEIFN010000689.1:0-1644 GCA_040382435.1 Alphaproteobacteria bacterium | reverse complement strand
GTGGCGGTCAGCTTCTTGGCCGTGAGGGTGATCGTCGCGCTGCCGGCGGCCTTGCCCGTGACGGCGCCCGTGGCGGCGTCGACCGAGGCGATGTTCTCGTCCGAGGACTTGAACTCGACCTTGGCGTCCGCGACAGCGGCGCCCGCCTCGTTCTGGACCGTCGCCTTGAGGGGGAGGGTCTCGCCCGCCTTGATGGCGACCTCGGCCGGCTCGGCCGCGATCTTCGTGTAGAGGTCGACCGAGACCGGGACCTCGGCCTTCACGTCACCGATCGTGATCGTGACCTTCGTCTTGCCCGACTTCTTGCCGGCGACGATCTCGCCCTTGTCGGCGGCCACGTCGGCGACCGTCTTGTCGGCCGAGGCGAACGCGAACTTCGCGTCCTTGATCTCGACGCCCTTGTCGTCCTTGGCGACGACCTTGAGCGTGCCCTTCTCGCCCGCCTCGGTCAGGCTGACCGTCTTGGGGGTCGCCTCGACCGTCTTGGCCTTGGGGCCGCAGGCGACGAGGCCGAAGCCGCAGGCGAGGGCGAGAACGGAGATGGACTGGAACTTGCTGATACGCATGGTGATGACTCCCGAAAGTTTGGGGTGATTCGACGCTTACGCCGATGGGTCCGCCACTCTTCGGGCCGCATCGGGTCAAAACCGGGGCGAGCTTCTACGTGCGGTCTTGATAAAGGTCAATAACTTTTTTCGGGGTGAACGCCGATTCTCCGGATCCCAGTGCGCTGTGCCGTTTGAGCGTCGGGGAACGACAGTGTAAGAGGGACGCGCCGTGTTCGACGCCACCCCAGAGCGAGACCCACAGGTGCGAGACCGCCGCGCCCTCATCGTCGGCGTGCAGAAGTACTTAGACGCCGGGATGGCGCTGCGGCCCGGCACGACGGAGGCGCTGCGCCGCATCGGCGAGCTGCTCGGCGATCCGGAGCGCGGCGGGTGGACCGTGGAGCTCTTGCTCGACGACGAGCCCGAGGAGGGTCGTCGACCGATGCTCGCGAACTTGCTCGAGCGCCTGCAGTGGCTCAACGGCGCGGACGAAGCGCTGCTGCTTCTCTCCGGTCGCGTCCGCTCTGGGCTCTTTCTGCCGCGGGACGCGCGCCCCACGCTCTTGTCGCGCACCGCCATCTCGCTCGGTGAGATCGCCGCGACGCTCCCCAAGGACGCGAGCGTGATCGTCGACGCGCCCGTCGACGGCGGCGCCTTCCCCACGGCGTCGTGGGTGCTCGCCGCCGGGCCGCGCGACGGCTCGGAGACGTTCCCGACACCTCGGGGTCCAACGGCGTTCCTCTCGGCGGTCCAGCGCGCCCTGCTCGGCGAGCTGAGCGTGTCCAGCCTCGACGAGACGTCGGCTCCGGCCCCCCCCCGGGACGAAGGTGTGACCGCGCGCCGCATGGCGGAGTGGGTCGTTCAGAACGCCTGGCCAGCCTGGATGCGCGGTGAGCGGGACCTCCAGCTCACGCGCAGCGGGCGCAAGGGCGTGGCCTGTGTGCGGTGCACGAAGCCCGTGGCGGACCCCTTGGCGGCCTACTGCCCGGCCTGCGGACACCCGCTCAAGGGCCCCGAGACGCTCGAGGGCGGCCGATACCGGATCCTGCGCCCCCTCGTGACAGGCGGCATGGGCACGGTCTACCTGGCCGAGGAC
>JBEIFN010000688.1:0-1651 GCA_040382435.1 Alphaproteobacteria bacterium | reverse complement strand
GGGCGGTCAGGCCCATCGCGCCGTTGCCGATGACGCCGAAGACGCCCGAGTCATCGACGCCGGTGTATTCGGGCGCGGTCGCCGGCACCTGCATGAAGAAGTTGCCGACGGTCGGTACGACCGCGGTCACGACGCCCGTCACGGCGACCGTCGTGCCCGCGGGCACCTCGCCGCGCTTGAGCGCGTAGATGGTCGTCGGGCACCCGCCCGCGCTGGGGCTATCGGGGCAGAAGTCACAGGCGTCACCCTGACCGTCCGCGTTGCGGTCCGCCTGCTCGGGGTCCGCGACGTCCGGGCAAAGGTCGTCGGCGTCGCCGATCCCGTCGCCGTCGCGGTCGCCCACGACCGGCACGCGGCACGGGCAGTCGACCGCGGACCACGGGCATACATCGCAGGCGTCACCGCGGCCGTCGTCGTCCAAATCGCCCTGACCTGGGTTGAACACCTCGGGGCAGTTGTCCGTCGCGGACTCGCGGCCGTCGCCGTCCGTGTCGGCCATGGTCGGCTCGGCCGGCAGCGCCGAGTTGCCCAGCGCACAATCGAACGCTGGTTCGCACTCGAAGAGCGGATACAAGTTGTAAGCGTACGCGAACTCGCTGTTCGCGCCGGGCTTCTGGGAGAGGCCGCTCTCCAAGTAGGTCACATGGTCGGCCACCGAGAAGCGCGCCCAGCCGCCCGCGTCCGCCGTGTTCGCCGCGCCCTCCTGGGTGCGCGCGCACACCGTCTTTTGCTGCCCGCAGACGTCGAGCGTCTCGCACAGGGGGTTGAGCGCGATGTTCGCGTCGACGACGCCCGCGGCGCCCATGTGCGCCACGCCGCCGATCATCACGAGCTGAACGTCGGCGTTCCCTGCCGCCAAGATGCTCTCGTAGGGGCGCGCGCGGTCACCCTTCAGAGCCAAAACATCCGCAGCCTTGCCCACCTCGAGCGTACCGACGAGGTCCTCGATCCCCATCGCCTTGGCCGCGTCGCGTGTGACCATGCGGAGGATGTCGCGGCCGTCGATGGACCCGCCAAAGTGGCGGTCGGAGACCTGCGCAGCGCACTTCATCTCTGCGAGCTGGTTCATGGTGCCCGAGGGCGTCCAGTCCGGGCCGAGCGCGACGGGAATGCCCATTCGCAGTGCGGCGGGCACGTCGAGCGTGCGTCCATACAGGTCGATGTTGGACTGAGGTGACCATACCAGCGCAGCGCCGGCGCCGCGGACTTGCGTCAACTGCGGGCCGTCGCAGGCGATGCAGTGAATGAGCGTCGTCTTCTCGCCGAGCTGACCGGCGGCGACGAAGTCATCAAACTCCGCCCGCGACGCGTCGTCGTAGCCCTCGGCGACGTGGGCGACATAGCGTCGGTCCGGCACGCGCTCACCGGTCGCGTAGTTCGGCGCGTCTCGGCAGTTGTCACGCAGCGGAAAGACGCACTCGGTGAACGCGTCGCCGGCGTAGCCCAGATCGTTGCCGTTCTCGGCGCGGTCGAGGTTCCGCACGCCGTCGAGGCAGGCGTCGGGCGCCTGAGACTTGTGAACGCTCGTCGTCCCGGCGAGCAGCAGGCGCAGCTCCGCGTAGCGCGCCGCGATGGGGTCCGTCGGCTCAAAGAGGGCGTCGTACATCTCGTCGCCCACGGGCCCATTCCACTGGCCGCGGTTGCTGAAGGT
>JBEIFN010000687.1:0-1654 GCA_040382435.1 Alphaproteobacteria bacterium | reverse complement strand
TCAAGGTGGTGGGGCCGGGTGGCCGCAAGCCCGATGACGTCCAGACCGAGCGGCTAGAGGCGTGGATGGATGCGCCGACGACGGGGTGCGGTGGGCCGTCGGTGGAGGGGCGTGCCGAGGCGTTGGAGGCGTACGCGGCCGCGGTCGCACGGGCGCTGCCCGATGCCGGAGCGCTCCGCGGGCGGCGGCTCGTCGTCGATCTGGCGCATGGCGCCGCCACGGCGACGCGCGCGATCTGGGAGGCTCGGCTGGTCGGCGTCGAGGTGGTCTGGATGTCCACCGGCGAAGGTACGATCAATGAGGGCGTTGGCAGTGAGCATCCCGACGCGCTCGCCGCGGCGGTGGTTGCGATGGGCGCTGATGCGGGGCTCGCGGTCGACGGTGACGGGGATCGCGCGCTGCTGGTGGACGCGGCCGGCGAACGGGTCGCAGGCGACGCGCTCCTCGGCTTGTTGGCGTCGTCGCGTGGCGCTCGGACGCTGGTCGTCACGGTGATGTCGTCCTACGCGCTCGAGGCGGCCTTGCCAGCGGTCCACGTGATCCGGACGGCGGTCGGCGATCGGCACGTCGCCGAGGCGCTGCGGGCGTCCGATGCAGCCGTCGGCGGTGAGGAGTCGGGCCACGTCTTGCTGGCGGGTGGGCCGCCGGGCGGTGACGGTCTGCTGGTGGGTTTCGCCGCGCTGGAGGCCGCGTTTGCACGCGCAGCGTCCCTCGATGCGGCCGTGATGCCGTTTGCCGTGTGGCCCCGGCGGCTGACGAAGGTCCGTGCGGCGGCGCGTCGCGATGTCCTCGCGAACCCTGCTGTGGCCGAGGTCTGTGCGTCGTGGACGGCGCGCTTGGCGGGCGGGCGCACGTTCATCCGCTGGTCAGGGACCGAGCCGGTGCTGCGCGTGCTCGTCGAGGGACCTGACGACGCCGTGGTCGCCCAAGCGAGCGAAGCCGTCACGCTTGCGTGCGCGACGGCCTTGGGGGTTTGACGAACGTTGGGCCTTTGGCTCAGGGCTCGAAGCGGTAGCCGGTGCCGTGGACGGTCAGGATGTGGCGCGGCTCGGCGGGGGTGTCCTCGATCTTCTTGCGGAGCTTGAGGATCTGGTTGTCGACCGTGCGGGTGGTGAGCGCGGCGGTGTAGCCCCACACCTTCTCGAGGAGCTCATCGCGGCTGACGTCGCGGCCACGGTGCCCGATGAGGTACTGCAGGGTGCCTGCCTCGTGGGTGGTGAGGCGCTCCTCCTCGGCTCCGCTGCGCCACAGCATCCGACGGCGGAGGTCGACGCGGATGTTGCCGAACTCGTAGACGTCGGGCATCCGGCGGTCGGGCTGGCTGGTACGCAGGCGCGCCTTGATGCGGGCGACGACTTCGCGGGCGGAGAACGGCTTGGTGATGTAATCGTCGGCGCCGAGCTCAAGGCCCATGACGCGGTCGATCTCCTCGGTGCGGGCTGTGAGGAGCACGACGGGCAGGTCGACGTGGGTGTCCTTGACCTTGCGCATGACCGCCAGCCCGTCCATTCCCGGGAGCATGATGTCGCACAGCAGCAGGTCGGGCGGGTCGCGCTTGAGGAGCTCTAGCCCCTGTTCGCCGTTGTCGACGTGGACGACGCGGAACCGCTCGTGCTCGAGAGCGGCGATGAGACCGGTGGCGATCGTGAGGTCG
>JBEIFN010000686.1:0-1656 GCA_040382435.1 Alphaproteobacteria bacterium | reverse complement strand
GGGCTTCCCCCCGACGCCTTGGGCGCGATCGACGTCGCACCAGTCGTCCAAGACTACGAGTTGGACCTCGACGGTCCCACGATCACCGTCACCCGCGTCGCGGCCGCCGACGCACCGCCCGACGCCCCGGTCGTCGTCCAAGTCGACGGCCACCGCGTCGTCCTGGGTGCGATGACGCCCGGCGCACAGGCCTCGTGGACCGCCCCCACCTCACCGCGTTCGGTGCTGCTCGACCCCGATGGCCTTCTCCGGCAGACGTCCCGCCTCGGCGACCGCCGACCGGCGCGCTGGCGTTGGACGCTCAGCGGACAAGTCACCGGCATCAACCTCACACGAGGTTGGGTCGACGCCCTCGCCTACGCGCGCCTTCAGCGCGCGGACGTCACGCGGCACCGGTTCGGCATCCTCGCCGCGACGGACCTGCGCGCGCCGCTCTCGGGTCGGCTCTCGTACACCTTCGGCGGCGGCCCCCTCGTGCGTGGCACCACGCATCCGCACCAGTGGACGTTCGCGCTCGGCGGGGCCTACCTCAACCGCGCCTACAGCGACCTCGGCGACGCACGGGGGACCCTCGGCGCGAGCGTGGCTTGGTCGTGGGACACCCGGGTCACGGAGCTGACCCCGATGCGCGGCCACCGGTTCGCCGTCGAGGTGCGTGCCGGCGGCGCCCCCGACACGGCGCAGCGCTACGTCGGCGTCCGCGCGTCCGCGGTCGGCCTCGCGCCCTTGCACCCGCGGCTCGTCCTGGCCGCGCGGCTCGCTGGGGGCGCCGTCCACACCGACATCGCCCAGGAGCGACTCCGGTTCGGCGGGGAGCTGGGCGTGCGCGCCGTGCCCGACGTCGCCGTGCAAACCGACGCAGGCGCCGTCGGCCAAATCGAGCTGCGCGCCGCCCCCCTCCGCGGCGTCCGGCTGCCCTTGGGGGTCCTCGACGTCGAAGAGATCGACGTGATCGCTGGCGTCGACGCCGGCGTGGGCTGGGTCCAGGGCGAACGCGTCGCGGCCGTCGGCGGCGCCTTCGGCGTCGGTGCGACCGTCGACTGGCTCGGACTCAGCCCCGGCATGGTGCGCGTCACCTTCGGCGTCCCGGCCTGGGTTCAGGGCTTCACGATACCCGACCGTGCGTTGCCGCTGGAGATCTACCTCGGGTGGGGCCACCCGTTCTGAGACCGCTGCACCGCCGGCGTGACCCCAAGGCCCAACCGAGTCCGCCGCCCCTCGCGAACGAAGGGCGGCGGTGCCGGATGGGTCGTGTCGGTGGATCGGACCCCCTACCGATTCGGTAGGTGGGCTTCATGTCGCCGCTTCAGGCTTCCCTTCAGAAGGGCTTGCACACCGCGGAGAGGGACGAATCCCGGGGTAAGATCAAAGAGGGGGAACGCGATGATACCGAGCGGTCGAGCCCGCCAGCACCTTGAGGATACCGCCGAAGGTCGGTCGCCCCAACGGTGTGGGGCATTCTTGACCAGCCCGACACAGCGCGCGCGTCGGCCAAGGGCGACAAGCCGCTGAGAACGCCAAACACCGCCCGACACGGACCGCGGCACAGCCCGTCCCGCCCGTCGGCGAGCGCCCCCCTCCCGACGACGTCGCGGCGCGCCGCCCCGGCACACGACGCGGGCACCGGATAAGCCCCCATCACGTCCGCCGTCGCCT
>JBEIFN010000685.1:0-1656 GCA_040382435.1 Alphaproteobacteria bacterium | reverse complement strand
CGCCGTGTCTCCTCGGTCTCGAGGCCGTACAACGAGCCGAAGAACTCGAGGTTCTCCCAGCCGGTGAGCTGGGGATACAAGCCGGGGATCGCCGTGATCAGGCCGACCGTCCCCGACTTGCCGAGCGCGAGCGTGTGGGCGGGGGCGCCGTGGACTTCGACCGTGCCGCGGTCGGCCCGCACGAGGCCTGCGATCAGCGACAGCGTGGAGGACTTCCCACCGCCATTGGGGCCGACCAAGCCGACGACTTCGCCGGGGAACACGTCGAGGTCCATCCGGTCGAGGATGACCCGGCCGCTGAAGGCTTTGTGAACATCACGGAGGCGCACGCAGGGGGGACTCATGGCAGCGGTGCCTCCGCGGGCTCGGGGTAGAGGAGGTACTCCTCGGGGCGCCAGGCGTTGGCGCGTTCGGCGTCGCCGTCGAAGACCACGGCTGCGGCGAGGAACCCCAACGCATGGAGCCCCCCGGCTTGCGTCCAGGTTTCTGGGTCCGTCACCCAGACCGCGGCGAGCATGCGGTCGAGGATCGGGTCGTTCTCGATCCAGACCCCGACCGGCAACTCGTAGCCAAGCAGCGAGAAGGTCGCGTGAAGGGCGTGGCCCCGACGTGGCGTCATGTCCATCCGCTCGACCTCGGTCAGGGTGCCGACCCACAGGTTGTCGGAGGTGGTACGCAGCACGGTGTCGAGGATGGCGTCGTCGGTCGCTGCCTTGGCGTCGTACCAGTACAACGTGAACGTGGTGACGAGGCCGTGGCTCAGCAGGAGGTTGTGGGCGTCGTGCGCCACCAGCGCGCGCCACCCGTCGGGGACGAAGTACGACACGTCGCCGTCGCGCGCAGCCGAACCGGTCCACGGCGCGGTGGCCTCCGGAGGCGGCAACGCCGCGACGGCCACGGTGGCGGCCAGGAGCAAGGGCGGGAACGACATGCCGTCATCCTAGGTCATGCACGGGGCGTGCGGCAGGGCGTCGCGAATTGTCCACGGTTGACGCAACCTCTGTGGGCATCGCGGCGATCGGCGGCACCGGGGGGCGGCGCGGCGAGGCGTCGGGGCCGTCTTCGATCGCTGCACACGCGGCGATCCGGAGCGCATCCGGTTAGGGTCGCGGCTCCCGGAGGCCGTCATGTCCGCATTCGTCGACCGTCACCTCGGACCCCGCGAGGCCGACCTCGCCGCGATGCTCGAGACGCTGGGCGAGGAAACACTCGACGGCTTTATCGCCAAGGTCGTCCCCGGCTCGATCCGCTTGCCCGGCGCGATGGCGCTGCCCGCACCGGCGTCGGAGGGCGACGCGTTGGCGGAGCTCGCCGCATACGCGAAGCGCAACCAGCGGTTCAAGAGCTGGTTGGGCATGGGCTACCACGACACGGTCACGCCCGGCGTCATCCTGCGCAACGTGCTCGAGAACCCGGGGTGGTACACCGCGTACACGCCCTACCAGGCCGAGATCGCGCAAGGCCGCCTCGAAGCGCTGCTCGCGTTTCAGACGATGGTGCAGGACCTGACCGGCTTTGCGGTGAGCAACGCCTCGCTCCTCGATGAGTCGACGGCGGCTGCCGAGGCGATGACGGCGAGCAAGCGTATCGCCAAGAATCCGTCGGACACGTTCTTCATCGCGAACACCTGCCATCCGCAGACGATCGCGGTCGTCG
>JBEIFN010000684.1:0-1661 GCA_040382435.1 Alphaproteobacteria bacterium | reverse complement strand
GCAAGACGTGACGGCCGATCGCATCGTCCCCCGCATGCAGCAGCGCGGTGAGGCTGTTGTCGGCGAGCGCGTCCAACGTCGGGTCGACGACGAGGTCATGCGGACGACGGCTACGCGCGAGGTCCAGCCGGGTGGGGTCGCGGAACCCTTCGTCGTCGGTGGAGGTCAGCCCGTGGACACGTCCGCCGGCGGAACGGATGGCCGCCGCCGCTCGCGCGAGCCCGGTCTCTTGCTGCGTGTCCAGCGGGGTCCACAGCGCGCCCCGCGCCAGGAAGATCGAGGCGATCACGGCCAGCGCGCGCAGCGGTACGGGCAACACCGTGAGCCCGCGCGTCGCCCACGGCAGCAGCATCGCGGCCGGCAGCGCGCCCTCCCGCAACCACGTGCTGAAGCAGTCCGCACTTCTCGCGTACACGGCGAGCAACCCCAGCAACAAGGCCGTGTCGAGCCAGACGCGGCCCGGACCGCGCCGTCGGATCGCGTCGTCGAGCCAGCCGATCGCCACGATCGTCGCCGCGGGCCACGGAAAGAACCCGTGGTGCATCAGGACGGTCGTCTCGGGCCAGACCTGATCTGCGCCGGCGGGTCCCCAAGCGTCGTGGCTGAGGCCCGCGATGGCTGCGACGACCACGGCGATCGACGCGAGCGTCGTGGGGATGCGTGACGGCGTTGGAGGCTGGGATACCTTGGGGAGAAGCGCCGCGACGACGAGCGCGACGCCAGTGAGAACACCGAACATGCCGATCACGGGACGACGCGCGGGGTCGGTGAGGGTCGCGAGCATCAAGACGTGGCCGGGCGTGTAGACTTCGGCCATGTGCGCGAGGTGGGGCGCGAGGGCGCATCCTGCGAGCGCGATCCCGCCGAGCACGTGTGCGGGACCGAGCGCGCGCAGCGAGGCGCGGCCGTCGGCCCCGAGGCGCACGGCGAGGAGGGCTGGGACCCACGCCATCAGTTCGAGGTGGGTCTGCATCGTCCAGACGGCGGCGCTCAGCAGCCCCACCCACGCGAGGCGTCCTCCGTGCCGGGTGAACTGCCGCGCGAGCGCGTCGGTCGCGATCCAGCCCGCGGCAGACCCGAGGACGAGCGTCGCGGTGGGTGCGAGCCGTAGCAATGGCGCGAACAGCGCGAGCGCGAGGAAGGTGAGGACCGGCGCGCGGGGCTCGTCGCCCCCGTCGCCTTCGTCGACCCAAGCCGACACGCCGACCGCCAGCGCGAGCAGCAAGGCACTGCTCGCCCCGAGATCGAGCCAGCCTGCGGTCGGAAGCACCGTCGCGCGGCTCCACGCCATCATCGCGGCGCCGTGGACGACCTCTCCGAGCAGCGGTCCGAACGGCCCGTAGTGGAGAAACGGTGCGGCGCGTTCGAGTCCGTGTCCGTGCGGGTCGATCGCGCCAGCGGGCAGCAGCGTCCGCATCGCCATCGCGGCGGCGAGCGTGAGCAGCCAGGCTGGGGTGCGCCGGGCAGCGGAAACTGGCGCGCTCGACATCCGGACGACCGAGACGAGCACGCCGACGAGGCTCGTCCAACACACGATCAGGGCGAGCTGATCCGACGTCATGACGGACCCGCGGACACCGACCAAGACGCAGACGTCACAGGATGACCTTGCCGAGCGCCGAGACGATCAGCCAGACCCCGAGCGCGCCCGTGCGGTTGCG
>JBEIFN010000683.1:0-1667 GCA_040382435.1 Alphaproteobacteria bacterium | reverse complement strand
CCGTCACCGAACTTGGTCACGAGGAACCCGTAGTTGACGAGAAGATCCGTCCAGCCGTCGTTCTGGACGTCAGCCGCCTCGACGCCCCAGCCGACGGTCTGCGCGGGTCCCGGGAGGAAGCCGTAGGCAGAAGCGCTCTCGAACCACCCCGACGGCTGACCGAGGAACAGGCGGTTGATGTCCCATGCAACGAGGCTCACGTCCTCGATGCCATCGCCGTCGATATCGCCCAGCCCGAGCCCCATCGCGGCGATCGGTTGTTCGAGGCCGAGGCCGCCGGGAAGGTAGGTGAAGTTGCCGCTGCCGTCGTTCGTCAGCAGCATCGTGGGTTCCACGCTGCCACCGAAGTCGTTGACGAGGTACAGGTCGTCGTCGCCATCAAAGTCTGCGTCGAACCAAGATCCGAGGAAGGACCATGCGTCGTGGGCGAGGCGTGGCAGCCGCTCCGAGACGTCGACGAAGCCGTTGGCCTCACGCAGGTAGAGCCGGTCCGCGTCGCCCGGAGGGAGCAACCGGGGCGCATCGAGGCTCTCGTCGACGTAGCCGTGGCCGCCGAGGTACAGGTCGAGGTCGCCGTCGCCGTCGATGTCCGAGAAGCTCGCGCCGGAGGTGTGTCGGTCCTCGTCGGCCGCGATCCCGAACGCGGTCGTCGCGTCGACGAAGCTGCGTGGAGCTTGCTGTGAAAGGACGAGGTTGGCGGTGTTTCGTCCCGTGATGACGAGATCCAGCCTTCCGTCGGCGTCGAGGTCGGAAGCGACAGCCCCGAAGAATCCGGACTGGTCGCTGACGCGGTCGGTGGTCGCCAGCGTCACGTACGGAAGCTCGTCGAAGCGGCTGACACCATCGCCCCACCAGACCCGAATCTCACCTTCGCCGACGGCGAGAATATCGACGGCGCCGTCGTCGTCGAGATCGACCAAGGAGCCGTTTCCACCTTGCGTGTGCGCATGTCCGTCGGGCCAGCCCGCGATCGGTTGGACGGCGAAGGGGCCGCGTGAGGTCCGGTCGGCGACGGAGGTGCACGCCACCGGGGTGCCGGGGATGAGGGAGACGCGCGGCGGCGGCGCCGTGTCTTCGGAGGGTGTGTCGGTCGTGGGGGTATCGACCGTGGGCGTATCGGTCGTCGGGGTGTCCGGCGACGCGGTGTCCGTGCCGACGGGGTCTGGCCCATGGCAGGCACACAGCAGCAGCCCGATCGTTCCGACGCGCATCGGCCCTCCACCCATGAGTGTAACGCGTCGACGCGCCGTCGCGATCACGGGCAGGGGTTCGGCCAACGGACGTGGACCGCATCGAGCGCGGTCCGCAGCTCGGGCGTGATGTCGATGCTGCAACTGTCAAGGTTTGACTTGAGTTGCTCCAGGTTGGTCGCGCCGATGAGGTTGCTCGTCACGAAGGGCTGCTGGGTGACGAAGGCGAGCGCGAGCTGTGAGGGTTCGACGCCCGCAGTACGGGCGAGGGCCACGTAGGCTTCGGTCGCAGCCCAGGCTTGGGCGTTCTGGTACCGGGTGAAGCGTGAGAAGCGCGTCAGGCGAGCGCCCTCGGGTTGCACGGTACCGCCCTCGTACTTGCCGGAGAGGACGCCCATCGCGAGGGGCGAGTAGGCGAGGAGGCCGACGTCCTCGCGGTGTGCGAACTCGGCGAGTCCGATCTCGAAGGTGCGGTTG
>JBEIFN010000682.1:0-1671 GCA_040382435.1 Alphaproteobacteria bacterium | reverse complement strand
GACGACGGCGTGCGTCGGCTGCGCCGCCGCCTCGCGCCGGAGCCACGCCGTCACCCCCGCGGCGTCGGCGGGGGTGGTGAAGCGACCGAGCGACGTCCGCGGCGGGGCGATGACGTGGGTCCCCGCGACCGCGCCCAGCGCGACGGGGGCGTGGAGCGAGGTCGGCCGGTCGTCGAGCGGGACGAAGAGGATCGAGGCCGGGGGCGGCGACTGCGCGCCCGTCACCTGGACGGCCCAGACGAGCCACGCCGCGCCCAGATGGTGGAGTCCCATCCGGACGCGGCGTGTCGGGCGCCGCACCAGGGCGGCGCTCGGAAGCGTCATACGGTCAGCGATTCGCCGAGAAGTCGAAGAGCAACCGGTTGGCGAGGGACGTCGTGGCCGGATTGAGCGTCACGTCGCCGCGGAGCGCGATGGTGTAGTACCGGCCCGCGGAGAGCGTGATCCCGGTGCGCGTGACCGTCGTGGTCGCGTTCCCGGCGCCCGTCGAGTTGCAGGTGGTCGCGCAGGTGCCGGTGACGTTGTAGGTGCCGGCCGGCAGCGCGATGAAGGTCCCGGCGGACTTGTACGCCACGCTGGTGCCCACCGCCGTGACGGTGCTGGTCACGGTGTTCGTCGCGTTCAGCGTCATCGCGTTGCTGTTGGGCGACGCGTGGACGAAGCGGACGAAGGCGACCGAGAAGTCGAAGGTCTCTGGATACGGGTCCGTGACCACGAAGCCGTCCACCGTCTTCGTGACGGCGTCATAGACGCCGCTCTGGAAGACCGAGTACGACTTCCCGTCCTCGAGCGAGGCGTTGATCGAGGAGATCGACAGACCGTTGTCGAACACGGCCCCGACGATGCGCCCCGAGAAGGCGTACGTCCCGGGGGCCAGGGTGGCGTAGAGGCCGCCGTTGCCGACGCCCCCGTAGGCGACCCCCGTGGTGGCCTCGGCGCCGGTCGCGGAGGCGATGGCGGTCACCTTCCGGTCGCCGGCGTAGAAGTTCACGCTGGGGGCGCCGATGCCGAAGTTGAAGAAGCGGACGCGGCCACCGGTGGCCGGCGCCGAGATGTCCTGCACGGCGGTAGTCTCCAGATCGAGACCACAGGCCGACAGGGTGAGGACGGCGGCGAGCGCCGTGAGGATCCGAGCGGTCATGGGTACGGTCACGGTTGGGTGATCCAGAGCGGCTTCGTGTGGTAGTCCAGCGCGAGCCCGCCGACGGCGTCGAGCCCCGGGCGGTTCCAGACGTATTCGGAGTTGTACCGGGGGCGGATGCGGTGGACGATTTTGCCCGAGTTGTCGGCGAAGAGGTTCGTCGGGATGGCGAAGCCAGGGAAGACCTGCGTCGTGCCGGACGGGTCGAGCCCCGTGTAGTTGTAGCGCCGGAGGTCCATCCACGCCTCATTGAACCCCCATCCCCACTGCGCGATGTACTTCTGCGACATGATGCGCCAGAGGGTGAGGTCCCCGGCCGCCGGGACGATGACCGGGTTGGCGAGGAACGCCGACTTCTCCGCCGCGGTGATGGCCGGGACGGTGGCCGCGATCTCACTGTTGCGGGCGTTCACGAAGTCGATGTGCGCCCCGATGCCGTTCACGTAGGCGGTGCGTGCCGTCGCGAGGTCCCCGGCCTTGAACGCCGCCTCCGCCTTCACGAACTGCAGCTGGGCGTACGTCATCGCCGG
>JBEIFN010000681.1:0-1680 GCA_040382435.1 Alphaproteobacteria bacterium | reverse complement strand
CGCGATGCCAATCATCCGAGGGTCGACGCCGAACGCGGCGCAGATATCCTCACGCGAGACCCGCCGCAGGTCCGGGAACTCGAGGTCGGAGAGCGTGAACCCGAGCGGCTTGATGTCGCGCACGGCCCCGAAGAACGCGGGCGTCCCGCGCTTCCCGCGATCCACCACGCGGGCGCGGTAGCGGTCCTGCATCGCCGCCGCATCCTCGGTCGTCGCCTCGTCGCTCATCAGCACCGCGAACGTCGGCGTCCCGTCGTTGGTCACGACCTGCCGGACGTACTGCGTCGCCTCGTTGTCCGCGAGCAGGGAGCCGATCGCCGTCGCGCCACGGGGATAGCCGAAGACCTCGGCCTCGAAGGGACGGCCCATATCGAGGTCGCGGAAGTGCAGCATATCCTCGACCGGGACGTTGACGATGATGCCCGCCCAGTTCGCGTAGTCGTAGCGACGCGGGTCGCCCTCGGGGTCAATCCAGACCTGTTGCATCGACTCCGCGTTGACGGCCCGCAGACCGACCGGAGGCCGGTTCTCGCCGGGACGCTCAATCTGGAAGAACGAGTTCCCGTAGCCGAGGTAGTCGACCGCGAACCGCGCCCGGAACTGCCGCGCCGTGAAGCGCGGACCGGGATAGTCGAGGAGCTTTTGCAGCGGGTGATCCTCACCGACGCGGGTCTCGTAGTTGCCCTTCTCGGTCAGGACGACGAGCGGGACCGACGCGATAATATCGGCCACGACGCGGATACAAGCGTGGACGACGGGGTGCTTGTTGAACCCCTGATTCCGAACCGTCGCGCCGTCGTAGCGGTACTCGCCGGGGTTCGCGGTGCGGACGAGCGCCATCTGCTGCTGTCCGCCGGGGAAGTTCGGGTAGGTCGTCGGGATGATGGCGCGGGCTTCATCACGCGACGCATCAATGGCACGGGCCTCGTCGCCCGAGAGGACGCGGAGCGCATCGCTCACGCGCCGGAGGAACGGCTTGCGCTCGGTCGGTTCAGTCAAACGTGCGCCCCATAAGTGAAGGGGTGGGACTCGCCACCATCAAGGGTACGCGATAGCAAGCAACCGCGCAAGGGCACGTTGCAAGACGTCAAACCACGAACACGCTCGGCCCCTTCTTGATGAGCGGGGCAAGGGCGTACCGCACCGCGTCCCAGATGTGGTCGTTGCCGCTCACCAGATGCGGCAGGACTTCCTCGGTGCGCGGGTCGGTCTTGTAGCGCCAGAGCCGCGCCTCCTCGAGCGCCCGCTTGCATCGCGGGTGGATGACGATGTCCGTGTAGCTGCGGAGGTGCTGGATGCCGTCCTGCACGGACCCCGACCACTTGGGCGCGGCCTCGGTGCGGAACCCGCGAGCCTTGAGCGCGGCGATGGTCTCGGGCCGGGCAGCGTCGGACCGGATGACGTACTTCCGGGCGTCCGGCACCTCGTCGAACGCTCGCGCCGTAGCGTCCGTGTCCAACTGCACCCCGCCCGCCTCGTGCTCGAGGTAGAGCCGTGAGTCGTGTATCCAGCAACGGACGAGGGTCGTCGGGTCGTGCGCGAAGCCCCAGTCGGCCCCGTAGTACGGCCCTTGCCAGCCCTCGCTGGGGGTGAACTCGGCGACCTTGACCTTGCCCGACAAGACCTGCGCGTCCGACCGCGCCCACGGCTTCCCGCCCCAGACGTGCGCGTGAGCCTCGG
>JBEIFN010000680.1:0-1683 GCA_040382435.1 Alphaproteobacteria bacterium | reverse complement strand
TCTGCGGCGCCGTCGGCGGTTTGGCGGGCTTGTTCTCCGACTTCATCGTCGGCCTGATCCAGCCGACGATCGACACCGCGATCGCCGACCTCGAACCGACGTTGGAGGATGCGCTCGCCGCGACGTCGATCGAGACCGAGATCGCGCTGCTTGAGAGCACGCTCGGCATCAGCCTCGAGCCCAAGCGCGTCGCGGTCACCCCCGACGGTATGGAGATCGTGCTGTCGTTTGCCGCGGACGCCTCGCAGGCGGCCTGCATCTCGGCCTACGATCCGGGCGGCTCGGTCAAGACGGACAGCGAGATCCCTGCCATCACCTCGCTCGACGCTACCACGCAGATCGCCGCGCACCTTCCGGACGACCTCGTCAATCAGGTGCTGTACGCCGCTTGGCGCAGCGGCCTGCTCTGCTACACCGTCGACGCGAACTCCGGTCTTGACCTCCCCATCTCGCTCGACACCTCGCTGCTCTCGCTGCTCGGCGGCGACGGCTACAAGGACGTCGTCGGCCCGGTGACGCAGCCGCTGGTGATCAAGACGCTGCCGCGGAAGGTCCCGCAGGTGGCGTTCGGCGTTCGCGGTCACGACCTCAGCGCCCACGTCGAGGATCTCGGTCTCAACTTCATGACCGAGGTCGACTACCGCCAGGCGCGCATCCTTGGGATGGACGTCACCGCGGATGCCGACATCGACCTGTCGTTCGACCCGAACACGGGCCTTCTCGCTGTCGTGCTCGACCCGGCCGCGATCGACATCGGCCTCAAGGTCGTCCCGGACGTGTTCGTCGCCGGCTCCGAGGAGGGGATCGAGACGGGTCTCGGCAACTTGGTCGGCACGCTGGTGGGCAGCCTCGTGGGCCCGCTGCTCGAGTCGGCGGCGTTCCCGCTGCCGACGTTCGCCGGTCTTGGTCTGACGGCGTTCGACGTCGGTACCAGCCCGCCGCAGCGCACCTGGCTGACGGCCGCCGTCGAGATCGGCGTGCCCGCGTACGGCGACCCGAACGCGGGTTGCGACAGCACCGACCCGGCTGCGGGCTGCAGCGGAGGGTGTGGCGGGACGGACACCGCGTCGTCGTCCTCGTGCGGCTGCGATGGGGTCCGGCTCAACCTCGCGGGGTACTCGGCCGTGCTGCTGCCGCTGTGGCTGCTGCGCCGGCGTCAGGGCCGCCGCGACGCCTGAGCGCGTCGTAGGTAGCGCTTCGCCCAGCCCCCGAGCTCCCTGATGCCATTGCGCCAAGGGACGCCGGGGGTTCGCGCATGGTGGAGCGCGACGTCGGTGAACAGCGCCCGAAACGCCGCCCTTGCGCGGAGGCTGTGGAGGTCGTCGGTGACCAGAAGCACGGCGACGTCGCCGAGCAGCGCGTGGGCGTGTTGCGCGTTCTCGTCGGTGGTCGTGGACGCGCGGTCGAGGCGCGGCGCGGGGGCGTGCGGCGCGTGCCGCTGCCACCACGTCGCCATCGCCTCGGCCTCGCCGCTGCCGCCGCAGAACACGGGCGGTTCCGTCGGGTTCAAGGTCGCTGCCACGGTGAGGCGTCGGGTGAGCGCGGGGGAGGGGGTCCCGTCCGCTCCGACCTTCGCGCCCAACACCACCAGCACGCGCCCGTCGAGCGTGGCACGCTGACGTCGTCCCCACCAGAGCAAGGCTCCGACAGCCAGAGGGGGCATCAGCGCGAGGGTGGCGATAC
>JBEIFN010000679.1:0-1696 GCA_040382435.1 Alphaproteobacteria bacterium | reverse complement strand
TCGGGTAGGCGCAGCCGGGCTGGGGTGGGCAGAGGACGATCGCGTCGTGGGGTACGTCGGCACCGTCGGGCAGGTGGTGGTCGCAGATCAACACATCCAAACCCGCGGCGCGTGCGGCGGCGACCGCCGCATGGTCTCGAACGCCGATGTCGGCCGTCACCAGCAGCGAAACCCCGTCCGCAGCAGCCTTCGCGGCCGCCTCCACCGAGAAGCCGTAGCCCTCGGTGAAGCGATCGGGGATGTGGTAGTCGAGGACCACGCCAGGCGCGACGCGTCGCAGGACGGCTTGGAGGATCAGCGAGGAGGTGGTGCCGTCGACATCGTAGTCGGTGAGGATCCGGATGTGCTCCCCGCCTGCGGCCGCCCGCCGCAGCCGCTCGACCGCCTCGGCCATCCCCGACATGGCGTAGGGATCGTGCAGGTCGTCCAGCGACGCAGGTGTCGTCCACACCTCGCGATCCAGCCCCCGCGCCGCGAGCAGCGCGGCGACGGGGCCACACCAGCCGGCCTGGCGATGCCCGGCCACCACCGACGGATGTACCTCGGCGAACGTCCAGCGCGCGTCCAGCCACGACAGTCGCGCGTTCAAACTTCCCCCAAGATCCGGCGACCCGACCGCGTGCGCACCGCACGCGAGGCGTCAGCCCAGGATGTACGACAGCAGAAAGCCGCTGGTAACGCCCGCGACGAGGCCAAGCACGCCGTACGTCCACGGGGCGAGGTCGCGTTCGGAAGGACGCGCCGCCGCCGCCGTGGGGCCCAGCGGGCGAACAGGCCGGTACGACGCCGTCGACTCTTCCGCGGGCTCGGGACGGGCCGCACGACGCGGGACCGGGGCTTCCGCGCCGAGCGGACGCGCGTCCAGCAGAAACGCAAGGCGTCGGCTGGACCCATCGGCCCGACGGACGACGACGTCCGTCCGCACCCGGCCCGCACGCACCTCCGCCCCGAGGACATGCAGCGGGTGCGCGCCGACCAGCGCGTCGGGGGCGAGGAGGACCTCTTCGGCCCGCACGCTCAGGACCGCGTCAGGGAGCGGCTCTGCCGGAGCGACGACGTCGGCGTGGTCGAGGACATCGGTGAGGGCTGCGTCGCGGATCGCGCGGGACATCGCCGTCAGCGTGAGCTGCAGACGCGCGCCTGCTCCGTTCTCGCCAAGACGTGCGAGCGCGAGCCGCCGCATCGCGTCCCAGGTCTCCAACACGCCGCGACCGCTGCGAGCCATCGCTTCGATGACCGGCGCGCCGTGCGCGTCGAGGTCTTCGAGCACACGACGGGCCGGACGCGCGGTCGGGTGGTCGGTGTGGTTGACCTGAAACACATGGGGCAAGCCGCCAAGATCGAGCCCACGACGGGCGAGACAAGCCTGCAGGTCGAGGAAGGCCGAGACGTTCTCTTCGTGCCGCCCTTGGCGCGCATCGGCGACGAACACGACGCCGTCGACGCCATCGAGGAACTGCTCGCGTTCGAGTGCGACTTCGGAGGTGCTCGGGAGGGCGACGACATGCAGCGCCACTTCGAACCCTGCGACGTCGGGCGCGTCGTCGGCGGCCGCGACGAAGTGCCACAGGCGCGACCCTCGTTCCTCGGTTCCCAAGACGTGGAGCGTTGCCTTGGTTCGCGCGGGTTGCGCACGATGCAATTGGCGCACGTTGGTGCCGCATCCGGCCTGACGGGGCCCGAACCACACGATGGT
>JBEIFN010000678.1:0-1698 GCA_040382435.1 Alphaproteobacteria bacterium | reverse complement strand
GTCGCGTTCTATGACGCGATCCGCGCGGATCTCGACGGTGGCCGCCTGCGGGTCGAGGGCGGGCGCCTCGTTCACGTCGACGGTTGGTCCTACGACATCGACGAGCTTTCGCCGTTCGACAAGTTCGGCCTCGCTGAGCACCTTCGCGACGCCGAGGTGAGCAACCCGTTCTACTTGTCGGCTTGGGAACTCCTCAATGCTTACAACCCCAAGGGTGGAAGCTGGTGGGGCAAGTGCAACGGCTGGTCGGCTTCGGCGATCTTGGCGAACGAACCCCGCCAGACGGTGACGTGGACCGCACCGGACGGCACGGCGATCCCGTTTACGACCGCCGACCAAAAGGGGCTGCTCGCCACCGCGTTCTACAGCACGGACAGCCGGTTCTACGGCCAGCGGTACAACGGCCCGGACCAGGACATCAACGACCTGTCGCCCAAGGCGTTCCATCACATCATCGACCACTACCTCCGCCAGCAGCGCATCCCGTTCGTGTTCGACACCGACGCGGGCGACGCGGTTTGGAACTTCCCCGTCCTCGCGGCGATGGTCGAGGTGGACGAGACGACGGTCGGCGGCGGAGCCGGGCTGCTCAACGTCAACACCGCTTCGGTCGAGGCGATCGACGCCTTGCCGTACCTGTCGACCGAGGTCGCCGAGGCGGTGGTGGCGTACCGCACCGACGTCCGCCCCTTCCAGTCCGTCGACGAGCTCGTCGAGGTCGACGGGATCGGCGACGCGACGCTGGCCAAGATCCGCGCGCTGGTGTCGGTCCAGGACTCCGCCGCGACGGAGCGAACGTTCGAGGTCACCGCGACGGTCAGCTTCGAGAACGACGGCGTCGACGAGACGTACGTGAGCACCCAAGGTGCGACGGCCTTCGATGAGGTCTGGCGCTACACGCTCACGACCGACGCCAACGGGCAGGTCCTCCGGGGCGTCTGGGCCGCGGAGGACGAACATCCCGACTTCGCCTGGGTGCCGTACAACAACCCGCGCACGCGCACGTCGGGCAGCTCCGAGAACCCGTTCCTCGCGTACGGCGCCCTGCTCGACGTCCTCGGCGAGGGCATCGAACGCCGATGAGCCGATGGGCGTTCGCGCTGCTGTCTGTGGGCTGTGGTCCCATTGAACTCGGCGGGCCCGACGGCGGTGGGGCCTGGTTGGGCGTCCTCGTCGCCCCCGCGCATGTCGTCGTTCCGGTGGGGGGCGAGGCGCCCCTGCTCGCGACGGGCCTGACACCGCAGCGCACTGCAGAAGAGGTGACCGCGCTCGCGGGATGGGAGGTCGAGGACCCCGCCATCGCCGAGGTCTCCGATGCCTTGGATGCCGAGGGAACGCTGCAGGGGCTCGCTGCGGGGCAGACGCGGGTGCGTGCGGTGGTCGAGGGCGTTCCGAGCCCGTGGGTCGAAGTCGACGTGACGGAGGCGACGGTCTCGGCGCTCGCGGTGACGCCGCAGGTCGTGGACGTCGCCGTCGGTGCGTCCACCTCGCTCACCGCCACCGCCACCTACTCCGATGGGTTGAGCGCGGATGCTTCCGGTCAGGTCCGGTGGATCGTTGAGGATGGCGCCGTCGCGATCGTCGACGCCCGCGGTGTCGTGACGGGCATGTCGGAGGGCACCACGCAGGTCGCGGCGCGCTGGGACGACGTGGGCGCGGCGCCGACCACCGTGAACGTGCGACGCGGCGCCCCGCAGC
>JBEIFN010000677.1:0-1699 GCA_040382435.1 Alphaproteobacteria bacterium | reverse complement strand
TGGTACGGGCCAAGGCGCAAGCGCGCGAGGATGGGGTCGCCCGCGTCGAGGCACGAGACGCGCTCGCGACGGCCACGGGCTGGGCGTTGGAGGAGGTCGTGGCGGACGACGCGGTCCGGCGCGCCGCGTGGCGCGGGCGGGTCTTTGCCGCCACCGGGGTCGAGGATCCGTACGCCGCCCTCGCTGACGCCCTGCGCGCGGTCCTTTACGCCGCGGCGCGCGATGGGGGGAGCGACGAGAGCGTGGCGCGCGCGATGATCGCTGGCGCTGCGCTGCGGGCGCTCGGGACCTGCGAGGATCGGCCATGCGCGGGGTTGGATCGGACCACGACCTGGGCCGCCGCCGAGCGTCTGCATCCCGGGTCGGCGACCGAGGCGAGGGCCTGGTCCGCTTGGGCCTTGCGGGCGGCGATCGATCGCATGGAGTCGGGGCAGGATTCCGCCGCCTTCCCGCGCGCCGCCCTCGACCTGACCGACGCGCTCGTCGGTCGAGGGATGGCACCGCGCGATGTCGCTCCGTTGACGCGCCGACGGCCGGACCTGTGGGTGTGGTCGTCGTGGGGCGAAGGCCTCGGCGCGCCGCGTGCTGCGTCATGGGAGGACGTTCGGGCGTTGCTCGTCGTGCGCCTCGAATCCGAGGTGCAGGGGCTGTCGGCGGCCGCCGACCGGCCGGCGTCTTGGACGCCGTGGCTCGCGCAGCTCGCGAAGCCGCCGCGCCGGGAAGACCCGGCACGGGAATTGTAAGTACCCGCGGCAGGGAGGAGGAAAAGCGGTCCGATCCTGCGGTCCGTCCCTGTCCGCTGACCGGCTGACGGGATAAGTTCCTCCATCCTTGTGTCCACGTCTTCACCGGGCAGCCCATGAAGTTCCCGCGCGCTCTGCTCCCGTTCGTCTGGTCGGCGCTCGCAGCCACGGCGTCGGCGTTGGCGACGAATGGCGCCATCTACCGGCTCCTCGCGGCGGGCACCCAAGCAGACGACGCGGAGGTCGCCGACCCCGCGGAGGGCACGCCCGAGGCCGGCGCGCCCGATGGGGCCGCGGCGGACGGTCCGGCCAAGGTCGTCGCGCAGTCGCTCGACGGCTATCTGTCCACGATCTTGGGTCGGAATCTGTTCGACCCCAAGGCGGTGGGGCAGGCGTCGGCCGGTGCGCCAGGCGGTGAGGGGGAGGCCCCGACGCCTACGGGGTTGGATCTGGTGTTGACGGGTACGCTCGTCGGCGAGCCCGCGATCTACTCGGTGGCCTTCCTCAAGCGCTCGAACGACGCGTCCGCCGTGGGCTACGGCGTTGGGCAGACGATCAAGGGCTACGAAGCCGTGATCCTCGAAGTCGAGGCCCAGCGCGTCAAGGTGCGCCATAACGGGAACGAGGTCTGGCTCGCCGTGGGGGACAAGACGCCCAAGGCACCCGAGACCCCCGAAGGTGACGGCGCTGCCACCGGCGACGGCGCAGTCGCGGGGATCGAGGCGGTCTCCGAGACGGAGTTCAACGTCACCAAGGCCGTCGTCGATGAGAACCTGGCCAACCTCGACGGGCTGAGCAAGCTTGGCCGCGCCTTGCTGCACCGCGGGGCCGATGGCGAGTACGACGGGTACCGCCTCAGCGCGATCCGCCGCGGCAGCGTGGCCGAACAGCTCGGCATCCGCAACGGCGACATCATCCACGCGGTCAACGGGACCTAGCTCTCCTCGGTCCAGGCG
>JBEIFN010000676.1:0-1699 GCA_040382435.1 Alphaproteobacteria bacterium | reverse complement strand
TGGGCGTCACCATCGTCGGGGTGACCTTCACCGGTCCGGCTGCCAACGCGGCGTGGATCGAGGCCGAAGGCTTCCAGTACGAGGTGTGGCAGGACGAGGCACGCGATCTCGCCGTGTACTACGGCGCCGCCAAGAACCGGCGTGCGGCGTACCCCGACCGGGTCACGCGCGTGCTCGATGCGCAGGGCACGCTCGTCCTCGAGTACAACGATGTCAACGTCGGGACCTCGCCTGCCGACGTCCTCGAAGACGTCACGCTGCTGTTCGGTCCGGCGGCGACCCCGTAGCGGGGCGACGGCCGCGAGGATGTTGCAGGTCCGACGCGGCGCCGTTAGAAGCGTCCGGCTCACATCCTGTGGGCGACGTCGTTCTCGACGCATTGGCAGTTCCTCTGCCCCCACCGTACGAAGCCCAGCGCTTCCAATGCGAGGTTTTCCATGGCGAACATGCAACCCGGCCTGCTCGGCACCAAGCTCGGCATGACCCAGATCTTCTCCGACGACGGCGTCGTCACGCCGGTCACCGTCGTCCAAGTCGGCCCGAACCGCGTCCTGCAGGTCAAGACCGCGAGCACCAAGGACGGGTACAACGCCATCCAGCTCGGCTTCGGCGCGCAGAAGCCGCAGCGTCTCGGCAAGGCCGTCAAGGGTCACTTCGCCAAGTCGGGCGAGGGCGTCGTCCGGCACGTCGCCGAGCTCCGCCTCACCGCCGAGGGCGTTGCCGCCTACAGCGTCGGCCAGACCCTCGGTGTGAACGACCTGTTCTCGGTCGGCACCAAGGTCGACGTCACCGGCACCAGCAAGGGCCGCGGCTTCGCCGGCGTCATGAAGCGGCACAACTTCGCCGGCTTCGAGCGTAGCCACGGCGTTCACGAGTACTTCCGGCACGGCGGTTCGGTCGGTACGCGCCTCACCCCCGGTATGACCCTCAAGGGCAAGCGCATGGGCGGCCACATGGGCGCCGTCCAGGTCACCACGCAGAACCTCACCGTGGTCAAGGTCGACACCGAGCGCAACTTGGTGTTCATCAAGGGTTCGATTCCGGGCGCCACCGGCGGGCTCGTCCGCGTGCGTACGGCCGTCAAGGCCTGAGCCGTCTCAGTTGCCAGAACGCGAGGCCCGCGGCACACCCTGCCGCGGGCCTTTGTCGTCCAAGCCCTCGGAGCCTGCCATGACGCCGCTGTGGACCCCTTCCGCCGACCGGATCGCCCGCGCAAAGCTCACCGGCTTTCGGGCGATCGCCGCAGCGCACGCCGGCCGCGACCTCGCGACCACCGCAGCGCTGCACGCATGGTCCGTCGACGATCTCGAAGGATTTTGGGGTTTGTGGGCCGATACGTCGGGCGTTCCGTTCGCCACCCGTCACGACACCGTCTGCGACGCTCCCGACCGACTGCCCGGTGCGCGCTGGGTCCCTGGTGCTACGCTCAACTTCGCCCAAGCGGTCCTGCGGTTTACCGGTGAACAGGCCGCGTTGATCGGCGTCGACGAGCGCGGCGGCGAGGTGAAGGTCTCGCGCGATGCGCTGCGGCAAGCCGTCCTCACGGTCCGTGCCTTCCTCGCGTCCAAAGGCGTCGGACCCGGCGACCGGGTGGCGGCGTGGCTACCGAACCGCGTCGAGGCCGTCATCGCGATGTTGGCCGCCACGAGCCTTGGGGCGATCTGGACGTCGTCGTCTCCCGACTTCGGCCCCACAGCCG
>JBEIFN010000675.1:0-1706 GCA_040382435.1 Alphaproteobacteria bacterium | reverse complement strand
TCGTTCGCCATCCTTGCAGCCCTCCGGCACAAAGTCCTGCCTTCAAGCTTGCAAAGATTCGAGCCTCTACCGCGGCGAGCACGCCCGCGCCGATCTCCTCGCCGGTTGGCAGCGCCAACCCGCTGGGCCTTCGCCGCGTTAGAAACGTCGTGGATGCGGGGCCTCGACCCGCGGGAGGACCGACCGATGCGCGAAGCCGTCGACCCCCCGGGTGGCGCCCCGACGACGCGGCGCATCGCGCTCTCGTCGGGCCCGGCCTCGATCCTCGACGCGGGGGAGGGACCCGCGGTCGTGTTCGTGCACGGCCTCCCCGGCGCCGCGCGCGATGCGCGTTGGCTGGTTCCGCACCTGCAACGTCGTGCGCGGCTCGTCGCGGTCGATCTTCCGGGCTTCGGCGACACGCCGGTGTCGACCCACGCCGACGCCTCACCGGAGGGGCGCGCCGCGTTCGTGCTTGACGTGGTCGACGCGCTCGGCCTCGACCGCCCCGCGATCGTCGGGCACTCGATGGGGGGCGTCGTGGCGGTGGCGGCCGTCGCCGCACGGCCGGGTGCCTTCTCGGGACTCGGCCTGCTCGCGTGCCCTGGCCTTCGTCCGCACGCCACGTTCGCAGGGTTCCCTCGCCGCACGTTGCACCTCGCCGTGCACGGCCCGTGGGCGCGTTGGACCCTGCCGCGCATCCAGCGCCTGTTCGCGCGTGCAGGCTTCCGCAACTACCCCGACGCGGCCGTGGTCCGGACGATCGACGCCCTTCGGGCCACGGTGTTCGACGCCCACGTTCGACGCCTTCGCGCCTTGTCGCTGCCGACGCTCGCCGCCTGGTGCGCCGACGACCCGATCGTCGAGCCGGAGATCCTCGCCGACCTTGCGACGGCGTTGCCGCCGGGGCCGCGCCTCGTCTGGGCGCGTGGGGGCCACGTCCCGCAGAAGGCGTACGCGGCGGAGTTGGCGGACGCGCTCGTCGGATGGATGGACGTCGTGCGCGACGATCCCCGCGCAGGACACGCCGCGCCCGGCTAGGAGCGTGACGATGAGGTGAACATGCTCGCGCTGTGGATCGCCAACGCCGTTGGCCAGACGGTCACGGTGCAGCCGTTCCTTCAGTCGGTCACGCCGGACGCGGCGTGGGTGGTTTGGGAAGTCGAGGGGACCGAGGTGGGCGTCGTCCGCTGGGGCGCGAGCGCGTCGGCGCTGACGCGGTCATCGACGGCGACGGCGCTGCCGGTGGAGGATGGCGCCGTCATTCTCCAAGCCGAGCTGACGGAGCTGACGCCGGGCGCACGGGTGTTCTACCAGACCGAGACCGGCAGCATCCGGAGCGAGACCGCCGACTTCCTGGTGCCGCAGACCCCGTCGGCGATGGGCGACTTCCGCCTCCTCGCGATGAGTGACATGCAGCAGAACCTGTTGTGGCCCGACAAGTTCCGCGAGGTTGTTCACGACGGCGTCCTCGGCTGGCTCACGGCGCGCGGGGAGACGGATCTTGCCGCTTCGTTCGACATGATCCTGATTCCTGGTGACCTCGTCGACGACGGGCCGGACCACGCGCAGTGGCGCGACACCTTCTTCGCCCCGCTCTATCCGCTGAGCGCGCACGTTCCGCTCTGGCCGGTCTACGGCAACCACGAGGACGGGACCCACTGGTTCACCGACTACTTTCACCTCCCCGTCAACGGCGATCCGTTGTGGTCCGAGCATTGGTGGGC
>JBEIFN010000674.1:0-1708 GCA_040382435.1 Alphaproteobacteria bacterium | reverse complement strand
GGCGCGCATCGCGGCGTACCGGGACGGGGCCGGGGTCGGCGAACGTGGCCGCGACGCCGAGGTCGAGCTGTGGGTGGCGAGCGGTTGGTCGGCCGAGGAGGCGCTCGCCCGAGCAGCGGCGGTGGTCGCGGCTGCCGTGGGGTTGCACGGTGTCAAGCAGACTGCGGAGGACGCGGCGTGCCGAGCTGGGTCGGGTCCGTTGTATGAGGAGACCTGGCAAGGGCCGGCGTCGGCGCTGGAGGGATACCGGCAGGCCCACGCGTTGCTCGGTCTGGACGTGAACGCCGATTGGTCGATGCTGCCGATCCTGCTCGCGTCTGCGGACGATGAGCTGGATCGGCAGGCGACCTTGCCGGGCCTGATCGGCCGACGGGCCGCGCTCTACCTCGCACCGGGGTTCCTCAACCTTGGGCTGCACACCACCGTCACCCGTGACGCCGCCGCCTCTGCCCAGCGGGCGGGTGCCGAGACGTTGGCCCGCTGGGCCGAGCTCCCCGTTGTCCCCTACCGCATCGGGCGAGCGTGGCCCGAGTCGACGTTGGACGCGATCGACGGCGCCGTCGCGTCGGCTTGGGCGGGCATCCGGCAGGTCCTCGACCCCGATGGCGTGTTCGTCCCGACCTCGGTGATGCGCCGTGCGCGGTGAGGGGCAGGACTGGCTGGAGGCGGTCGCGCCGGGCGCAGGGGCGACATGGGCGCCCGTGCTCGACGCGCTCGCGTTGCGGCCCACGTTCGAAGCCGCGCCGACCGGCGCACAGGCGGCGCGCTACGCCACGGAGTTCAGCTGGCGTTTTGGCGAGGACGGGTCGCCCGCGCCGGGTTTTCGTGCCGCATTCGCGCTCGATCCTGGGCGTCTCGCGGCGTCATGGGTGCCCGCCCTGATGCGACGCGTCGCACCGGGCCTCGACGAGGTCGGCCAGCGGACGCCGTGGTTGGGGGCGCTGTTCGCGGCGCGTCCTGCGGCGTTGCAGCTCGGCGTCGACGCGTCGCGTCGGGTCAAGTGGTACGCCTACCCGCCGGTCACCGGATCGTGCCAAGCGCTGTGTCGTGCGCTCGACCTGCCGCAAGGTGCCGACCTGCCCGTTGCGTTCGTCGCCCTCGATCTGTTCACGGACGGGCGCGTGGAACGTAAGCGCTACCTTGCCCCGCCCGATCGCCGCGCGGCGGTCGAGGCGTTGCGTGCGCGCGGGGCGGTCGCGCTCGCGTCGCGCGTCGAGGCGCTCCCGGCTGTCGCCGATTCGCTCGCGCACGCGCTCGTGTTGACCGAACGCTTCGATGCGGCGGGGGCGCTGCTGGATGTGACGCTGCACGTGCGCGCCGAGGCGGCGCCGGGTCTCACCGCGCCCCCGGGCTTCGCGGCGTTGGTCGAAGGCTTCGCGCGCGCCGTCCCGGGTCTTGGGCTGCGGGTGACCCATCACGCGTGGCTTACCACCGGGGAGCGGAGCGTCTACGCCGTGGCGCGCGCGCCAGCGGGAGAGACGGGCTCCGCGAGCCCGCGCTCGAGCAGTCCGGCGAGCACCACCCGCACGTAGCGATGGACGTCGGCGCGTTGGCTCTCAGCGACGCCGAGCGCGAGGCGCATGCGCTCGCCGAGCTCCGCCACGCACGTCTGGCCGTCCACGAGGGGAAACAGCGCCGCCATCGAGGGGGGGACCAGGATGCGACGTCCGAGGCGGTCGCCGCCGTCGGCGTCGTGTGCTGGGAACGC
>JBEIFN010000673.1:0-1708 GCA_040382435.1 Alphaproteobacteria bacterium | reverse complement strand
CGACGCGATGCGTTCGGGGGCCGAGGCCGACCCGCTCACGCCGCCGCCCCGGTACGTGCTCACCTTCGGAGCGTTCTCCCTCTGCTGTGACAACGGCACGGAGCCTGCGTTGCTGCAGCCGGAAGGTCTGGGGCCCGACTACGTCCTGCACCCCACGGCGCTTGGCCTGAGCGACCTGCGCGCCGAGACGCAGTGGGTCAGCGGCCTGTCGATCCCCCGCGCGGGCGTCGGGGAGCTGCCCCCCCCAGCGGGACGTCATCGCGATCCGATCGCGTTTCATCAGCACATGAACCCGATGTTGGCGGGCTTGCGTCAGATCGGAGATGCCCGCGCGATGACGGTCACGGGTCCGACCACCGACCAGACCGTCGCGGACGTGTTGGGGGCTCAGACCCGGTTTCGCTCGTTGCACCTGCGCGCCCAGGTGCTCGACTACGCGCCGGGCCAGAACCCGAACTGCGGGGTGATGTCGCACCGTTTGGTGGGCGATGACGTCGTCGGCATCGCGCCGTACACGAGCCCCCGTCAGGTCTTTGACCTGTTGACGTCGGGGTTCCTTCCGGCCGATCCCGACGAGGCGGCGCGTCTGGCCGCGGCGCTGGCGTCGCGTCGTTCGGTGCTCGACTTCGTCGACCTTCGCCTCGGCGGGCTGTTGCCGCGTCTGGGAGCCGACGACCGCGCGCGCCTCGAACGCCACTGGGACGCGCTGCGTGACGTCGAGCGTCGCCTGGAGCTGCCGCCGTCGGTCGAGACGGCGACCTGCACGCCGCCCGTCGGCTGGTACGAGGACCCGCCCGTCGATCCGGCGGGTGACAGCGGGGAAGCCGAACGCGCACGCCGGTTCCACGCCCTCATCCAGTATGCGTTCGCGTGCGACCTCACGCGGGTCGTGACGCTGCAATACACGAACTTCCTGAGCATGCTCAACGCGAGCGTGGCAGGCACCGAGTCGCGTCCGATGCACGACATCGTGCACTTCGGTCCCCGTGAGGTGCTCGCGGATGTGATCGCTTGGCACATCGACCAGTACGCGGATCTGCTCCGCGCCCTGCGTGGGACGTCGGAGGGGGCGGGCTCGCTGCTCGATCACAGCGCGGTCGCGTTCCTCCCCGAAGGCGGTTTCGGCTACTTCGACTTTGCGCCCACCTTCACCTACACCCACGCGACCGACGAGATGCTGGCGATCGTGGCGGGACGCGCTGGCGGGCTCACGCCGGGCGGCCACGTGCGCGCGGCCGCGCCGACGAACCACCCCGTGCACGTGCTGACGGCGATGATGCGCGCGGTTGGCGTGCCGGTGGACGGCCACGGTGAGGTCAGCGGCCACCTCGACGCGCTGTTCGCCGGGTGACCGAGACACCGGCGGCTACGGCGTGGGGAAGGTGAGGTCAGCCCAATAGATCTGCGTGCCCCGGGGGCTGGACTGCGCTTCGAGCCAGCTGACGTCGGGCGCGTCGAGGGGTGCCGTGTAGTTGGCGAAGCGGAAGCTGTCGGGGCCGGTGCGTTGGGCCGAGACGAACGCGGTGTCGCCGACGCCGGGCAGGTCTTGGAGCCAGACCACCGCGCGGGCTTCGGTGTCGATGCGGTACAGCGCGCTGCGCTTGGGGCGAAGCGAGTAGGGGGCGAGGCCTTGGTCGGCCCCGAACGGCCCGCCGATGTCGCGTCGCGCCAACAGGTAGAGCGTCTCGCCCTGCCGGATCAGCTCGGG
>JBEIFN010000672.1:0-1710 GCA_040382435.1 Alphaproteobacteria bacterium | reverse complement strand
GTCTTCCTTGAGAAAGGTCGTCAGGTCGCTCGGATTCTGTAGGGCGTAGGCGAACGACGCCTCGACAGCGAAGCTCTCGGAGAAGTGATACCCCGCGCGGAGGCCGAGCGGGAAGTAAGCGATGAAGTCGTCGTTCGGGATGGTCGAGAGCGCCGCGGTCACGTCGACGCGGCCGTCCTTCTCCACCAGGCGACGCTGGACGACGGAGACTTCGCGGCGCTTGCCCCAAAAGAGCGCGAGGTCCTCCTCGAGCGTCTTTTCGGCCTGTGTCGCCGTGGCGTCTGAGACGGCGCCGGCCGCGTCTGCGGCGGTGTCCGCGGCGGGGGCGGCGGCGTCGGCGGGCGCGGCGTCCTCAGCGAGGGCCGGGCTGGTGAACAGCAGAGCGGCGACGGCCGCAGAAAGAGACACGTTCACGTTCATCTGCTCGAGCTCCCTGCTCAGTTCTTGAAGTACCAGAGTCGCCCGTCGCGGACGCTCGAACTCTCTCGGTTGAGGACCATCGGCACCGACCGCGTCACGCCGCCCAGCTCGAGGCCGAGCTCCGCGGACACGAGCACCGGGCCGCTCGGGATCGCTGCGGTGTCCAGAGTCGTCTGGGCGGTCAAGCGCCAGTGACCCGTCACGAGGCTGCGCACCATCGGCTGCAAGTCGTCGTTCGTCTGGAAGTCGTCGGCGCGCTCCAAGAAGAGGTACGCGCCACCCGTCTTGCATGCGAGCTCAGCCAAGCGCTTGTCGCGGCCGCGGCGGTAGCCGGACCCAACGGAGGGCTGCAGGTGCATCACGATCACGGGCACGGGCGTCACAGCGCCGTCGAACGTGTGCCCCGCGAGTTTGGGCACGACGGTGTCTAGGCCGACGGTCGAGACGTCGCCGATGTTCTTGTCCGGGTCGTCCGACTCCTCGACGCCGTCCGTGAAGAGGACGATGACCGGGTTGAGGTCGGGGTTCGCCTTGATGACGGCCTCGTACGTGCGGTCGAGCGCCGAAGCGAGGGGCGTCTGGCCGCCTTCCTTGCGACCGATCTTGGCCAAGCCGTTCTCGCCTTCGGGTTCGGGGTTGGCGACGTCCGGGTTGTGCAGGACGTCTCGGTTACGCGTCGGCACCGCGAAGGCGTCCGTGAGCTCGGGCAAGCGATTTTGGAACGACACGAGGGAGAACCACGTCGACTCGGCCGGCAAGGCCTCGCTCAGCACGAAGTCCTGAAACCACGTGATGTGCTGTTCCTTCTCGTCCGACGCGGCCGCCGGCGCGAACGCGCCCGTGCGCGGGTCGAGTCCCTCAAGGCTGCCCGAGTTATCGAGCAGAAGCACGACGAGGCGGTCATCGTCCTTGCGGGCCTCGCCACCGTTCCATACGAACTCGAGGTTCTGCGGCTGCAGGTCGATGCCGACCCGCGCGCCGCCCGGCGCCTCAGGCTCGGCGACCCCCCGATCCGCAGACTCAGCGCCGTCGATGTTCGGCGGCACGAACTGAAAGCTCTGCGGCGTCAGCGTGTCGCCGATTGACTTTGGCTCGCGCGCCAGCCGCTCGTTCGGGAGAAGCTGGACCTGCCCGACGTCCGTCGCGGCCATGACCAGCACGTTTAGGTCCACGAAGCTCAGATTCTCCGAGCCCTCTTGGGCGCATCCACCCGCCACGAGCAGCTTCGTGAAGCTGCGTCGGGTCGGGTCAAGCCCCACGGTCGAGTCACAGCCAAGCGTGACTGCAACC
>JBEIFN010000671.1:0-1714 GCA_040382435.1 Alphaproteobacteria bacterium | reverse complement strand
GATGGGCCGGCCTTCCCTTCACCTTGGAGGTGACCGACGCCGCGCTCCAAGGCGGCCGCGTCCAAGCGCGCCGACTCGACGGCGATGGCGTTTGGACCACGACCCTCGACCTCGGCGACATCGATCTGACGCTGCCGGCGCTGACCAGCCTCAGTGGGACCCCCACCGTGCACGCCGAGCCGCTGGCGCTCGATGCCGACCTCGCCGTCCCAACGACTCGGCCGATCGTGCTGACCGGCCCGCTCGCCTACGACGACGGCGCGCTCTCGGTCGACGGCGTCCGGCTCAGCGTAGGTCCGAGCGCGCTCTCACTCGACGGTACCGTCGTCATCGTCCCCGTCGACGGCCCGATCACCGTCTCCGCCAACCTCCGGCCCGACCCGCTCGACCTCGCCGACCTCGACCCGTTGATCCACGCCCACCTCGGGGGCGTCTGGCAAGGCACGATCGTCGCCGAAGGGCCGCTGACCTCGCTCGGCCTGCACGGCGCCATCGAAGGCGTCGGCGCCACCACCGGCCAGCTCACGCTCGCCGAGGGGTCGACCTTGTGCTTGCCGCTCGCCCATCCCGACGCCGACGACGGCTGCGGCGGACCCGCGGGCGACGATCCCGAGCTGCGGTGGACGGCTGCCGTCGACGCGACCTCGTTCCCGATCGGCGTGTTCGTACCGCCGGCCCGCGGTCCGCTCGTGGTGACGGGCCGTGTCCAGGCCTCGGGTGGCGGGACGCGATGGCCCGCTGGGTTCTGGCTCGACGACGGCCACCTCGACGTCGTCGGCGAGGACGTGTTCGGCATCCCGCTGCGGCGCGTCACCGGCGATGTGCGGATCGAGGACGGTGTCGTGCGGATCGACGCAGTCTCGGCCGAAGGGTTGATCGGCCGGGCCACCGGCGCAGGCGCGTACGACACCACCGACGGCACCTTGCAGGGAACCGGTGAGGCCGACCTCGACCTGTCGATGCTCACCGACCTCGGCGTGTCCGGCCTCGACAGCGTCGGGCGCGCCCAGTGGACGCTCGACGGCGACACGTTCGCGCCCGGTCGCCCGATCCGCATCGGGGCGCACGCGCAGCTCGCCCGGCTCGACGTACAAGCCGCGGACCTGCACGCCACCGGGCTCGGGATCGACGTACAGGCCGTCATCGCCGCAGGTCGGGTGGACGTCGCCGTGCCGCGCGTCACAGGACAGACCGTCGCCCTGCTCGGGGACATGGTCCTGCACGACGCGAGCGCGACGGCGACCGTCGAGGTCGACGATGGACAGGTCGGCGTCAGCGGCGACGTCCGCGCCGCCTCGATGGACTGGACCGAGGACGTCCGCGCCGTGCCGGTCCGCACCACGCTCCGCGCGCGTTGGTCCTCCGAGGCCCTCGACCTGCAGGGCGACGCCCGCGTGGAGACGCTCCGCTGGACGGAGGACGTCGCGCTCTCGACCGTTCAAGCGTCGTGGTCGACGCACACGCCGCGCGACGGCCAGACCGAGGTCGCGGTCAACGCCGCAGCCCCGCGCGGCGAGGCGTGGGGCACCTCGTTGAGCGCGGTTCGCGCCCCGGACCTCGCGGTCACCGTCGGGCGCGACGTGACGGTCCTTGGGACGCTCGGACTGGGCCCAGCGGACTACGCCGGATGGACCGGCGTGGACGCCGCCTCCTCGCGCTTTCGGTTCGTCATGGACGCAGCCGGACATCTGCGTCTCGACGCCCCCACGCAGCT
>JBEIFN010000670.1:0-1715 GCA_040382435.1 Alphaproteobacteria bacterium | reverse complement strand
GCCGCTTCGAGCTCGTCGGCGTCGACGTCCATCGGCACCAGCTCGGCGAGCGATGCGGTGGAGGCGCGGGCAGCCAGCGCGGCGTCGGCCTCGAACGCGTCGGACAGCTCGACGGCGAAGCCGAGGCGACCGTCGGAGAGGCGGGCGAGCGTCGCGGCCTGCGCGGTGTCGCGGCCGATGGAGGCGAGCCATGCGCCGAGGTCGTCTGCCGACCACGGCGCCATCACGACGTCGCTGAACGCGCTGGCGCGGCGGGTGAGCAGCTCGAGCAGCGGAGCCGGGTAGGTGCTGTTGCGCAGGTCCGTGGCGGGCTCGTCGTAGAGCACCACCATGAGGCGGTGTCCCGGCGTGCTGGCCGCTTGCATCAGCGTCTCGACGAACGCCGCGAAGGCGACGCTGTGGACGAGCTGCGGGGCTTGGAACTCGAGCAGCACCGGGAGCTTGCGCGAGATGCCGAGGGTGACCTCGGCGAGCGCGAGCAACGGGTTGTCCTGCGGGACGCGGAGCTGCACTTGGCCCTGGGAGGCGTCGACCTTGGCTTCGCGAACGGCGGTGACGAAGCCCTCGTACCAGCCTTGGACGCGCTTGCTCTGCGCAGCGAGCTGCCCGTTGAGGGCGGCCTCGACGCGCCCGCGTGCGGCGGCGTCGTGCGCGAGCGGACCGACGAGGCCGCCCCATGCGCGGACCAGCCAGGCGACGCCAGTCTCGTGCTCTTGTGCGGGCAGCCGCCACGCCAGCGTCTCCGGTTGGGAGAGCGTGCGGAGGAACTCGCCGACGAGCGCGCGGCGGCCCCCGCCGAACGGTGCCTGCAGGCGTACGAAGGTGGCTTCGCCGCCGTCGGCGCGACGCCAAGCGGCTTGCAACGCGGCGAGGTCTGCGGGGCGGGCGATGGCGGGCGACGGGGTTTGGTCTTCGGACACGGGGACTCCAAGGTGACCGCCGTGGAGTGGGCCGAGTCGGGCGGCCGTGGACCCCGTGACGGGACGGAACGGCGCGGTATATAGGCACGCACGGCGGCACGCCAAGGTCCGCGCGCGGAGGTTCGATGCTGTGGGTTCGTTCGGTGGCGCGCTTGTCCTCCGGTTGCGCCCGCTCGTCGTCGGGGCGGCTCGGGCCTGTCGCCGTCTGCGCCGCGTTCCTCGGCGCCACCGTCGCGGGCTGCAGCGCCGAGGCGCTCCCGGGCGAGGCGTTCGCCGTGACCGTCACCGGACCGCAGGATGGCACCGACTGCGGCGATCTCACCGACGCGTACAGCGAGACGTTCACCTACCGCGTCGTCACCGACGGCCCCTCGGTGCAGGTCTACGTCGACGAGACGCTGCTCGCCGTGGGCAGCTTCAACGGGTGCGACCTCGTTTATACCTCGTCCACGTTCACCGACCCGCGCCCCGACGGTGTGGTGCGCTGGCGACTCGAAGGTGTGGCGGAGGTCGCGCTCTCGAACAGCGGCTGCGTGCCCGAGCAGGGCGACTGGTTCGGTGAAGAGACCCTGCGCGTCACCGAGTCGGCCGATCCCGGCGTCCCTGACACCTGCTCCTACCTCGTCACGACGTCGGGCCAGCGCCTCGCCGACGGCGAGTGACCGTCTTGGACGTCGCGACGATCGCCGAGGAGATCGCGCGGGTCCGTACCGTGGTGGCGACGGCATGGGTGGGGCGCCCAGCGGTCTTGGACGCTGTGTTGCTCGCTTGGATCGCGGGTGGACACGCGCTGCT
>JBEIFN010000669.1:0-1717 GCA_040382435.1 Alphaproteobacteria bacterium | reverse complement strand
GCACCGTCACTGTCACCGCACGGCTTACCTCCCGGCCGGCCTCGTTCTCCACCGCCACCTCGTAGACTCCCGCCTGATCCGTCGACAGCGCCGCACCCGTACCTCCAGCCACCACCGCGCCGCCACCTCCCACCTCGGCACTGGCAAGAACCTCGACGGCGGCCCGCGCTGGTCCACGGCGTCGGTCTCCGCCCCCAAAGGCGGCGGCGCGCTGAAGTCCATCGCCGAGGCCTTCCGCGCCAACCCGGCGACCGGTTCGGGCACCACGTCCATCCCCATCGCCGTGACGCCTGCACGCGGCCTCGAACCTCAACTCGCGCTCGCCTACGACTCCGGGTCGGGCAACGGACCCTTCGGCCACGGCTGGGCCGTCGGCCTCGGTCAGATCAGCCGCAAGACTGACAAAGGCCTGCCTCGATACATTGATGAGACCGACAGCGACACCTTCGTCCTGTCCGATGCCGAAGACCTCGTCCCTGCCCTCGTCGAGGCCCCGTCGGGCACCTGGACGCCCGACGAACGCACGGACGGCGCCTACCGCGTCCGACGCTACCGCCCACGCGTAGAAGGCGGCTTCGCGCGCATCGAGCGGTGGACGAACCAGACCACGAAGGCGGCGCATTGGCGTGTGCGCGACGCAGCCAACGTGCTCCGGGTCTACGGCCAGAACGCGGCGAGCCGGGTGGCCGATCCCGCACGCCCTGGCTCCGTCTTCGCCTGGCTGCTCGACGAGGTCGTCGACGACCGCGGCAACCGGATGGTGCTCGTCTACGAGCGGGACAGCGCAACCCGAGGCGTGTCGACGGCGTTCTACGACGTAGCGCGGCGTGACGGGCTGTCCTTGTTCACACAGCTCTACCTGCGGCGCATCTTCTACGGGAACGCGACACCGCACAGCCAGGGCGACACCGCCACGGACTTCCTGTTCCAGCTCGTGTTCGACTACGGTGACCTCGCCAACCGCGACGGCAACGCCGGCGAAACCGGCGGGCTCGCGACGCCCACCGCGGAGTTGGTGCCCGCCACGAACCCGCCAGAGCGCGCCGACGCGTTCAGCACGCGTCGACCGGGCTTCGAGGTCCGCACGCGCTGGCGCTGCGAGCGGATCGTCCTGTTTCACGCGATCGACCTCGCGGCGTCAGTGTTGTCGCCGGTCACAACAGCCAATGGGGCGTGGCTGCCCGTCTCGTCCTGGCACCTTCGGTACGACGCCACGAGCCATCTCGCCAAGCTGCTCGGCGTGGCGCGCGCCGGGTGGCGCTCGCGTCCCGGCGCGGCGGACACCGTCGTCACCGACGCGCTCGCGATGCCCGAGGTCACGTTTGGGTACACCGAGCCCCGGCTTGGCACGCGTACCGAGACCCTGGGCGCGGGCGACGCGACGCCCGTCCCGCAAGCCGTGGAGGGTCGCCTGTGGCGCTTCGTCGACCTGGACGGCGAGGGCCTTCCCGGCCTGCTCACGGAGCAAGGCGGCGGCTGGTGGTTCAAGCGCAACGACGGCGACCCCGAGCCGCGCGCGTTCGCGAACCGCCCGTGGTTCGGGCCCCCGACGGCGCTGCGGACGCTCCCGACGGCCTCTCTGCTCGACGGGGCAGCGTTATCGGACGTCGACGGCGACGGGCGCACCGAGGTCGTTACGCGCGCCCGAGGGATGGCGGGGACCTGGTCGCGCGCGGCGGGTGGGTGGGAAGCGTTCCGGCCGTTCCGTCGGCTGCCG
>JBEIFN010000668.1:0-1720 GCA_040382435.1 Alphaproteobacteria bacterium | reverse complement strand
GATGGCGCTGCTCGCGTGGCTGTCGATCAAGGTCGGTGCGGTGAGCGGGCTCGGGCCCACCATCGGCGTGGAACTTCGCATGAAGGACGCGGCGGGCATCTCGGCGGGTGCGGCGGTCAGCGTCGCGGGGGTCCAGGTGGGTCGCGTCGAGACCATGCAGCTCGTCCGCGACACCGCGGTCGCCAAACTCTCGATCGAGTCGCAACACCAGGTGCCCCGCGATGTCCAAGCCCGCATCCGCGCCCGCTCGGTGCTCGGCGAAAAGTACCTAGAGCTGGTCCCCATTGGCCTCGATGGCCCGCTGCTCGCGGATGGCGATGTTCTGCTCATCGAGGGCGATCAGGTCGAGATCGACGAGATGATCAGCCAGATCGGCACCGTTCTCGGCGCGCTCGATCCCGAGGCCCTCGGCGCCGCGCTCAAGAGCGTCTCGGACGCGCTCAAGGCGGATCCGGGGCGGCTGCAGCGGGCTTTCGACTACCTCGACACCATCTTGAAGAACGGCGCCTCGGCGAGCGAGGACCTCCCCGGCCTGGTCGACCAGGTCGGAGGCACGATGGACCGTGCTGACCACCTGATCGGCACCTTTGACGCGCGTGGCGCCGAGGCGAAGTCACCGCTTGCGCGCGCCGACCGGCTGCTCGGAACGCTGGAGCGCGACGTCCCCAAGGCGCTCGACGAGGGCCGCGACGCGATCCGCAGCGCCAAGACGGCCGTCGACCACGCGGACCGGTCCTTGAACTCCGTGGACGGTGCGCTCGCCGACGCGCGGGACCTGATCGGCGAGTTTGATGGGATCGGGGGCGACGCCAAGTCGATCGCCAAGAACTTCTCGGCGATCGACAAGTGGGAGCTTCGTCGACTGCTGCGCGAGGAGGGCATCCTGATCCGGCTTCAGCCCGACGAGGTGGTGCCGAGCGAGGAGCGTACGCTCGACGTCGTCCCGCCGGCAGGACGTCATCCCGACAAGCGTTGACCGCGCGTCGGCGTCGTCTGACGGGAACCTGACGCGGCCGGGCTCGACCCGCGCTACACTCCGACGCGAGGGGTGAGCGCATGTTCGCAGCCGTCTGGATGTTGGGTTGGGCGTGGGCCGCGGAGGTCACCGTGACCGGCGCTGGGGACGCCTCGGACGACGTCCTCGCCGAGCTCGACGTCGAAGCGCTGCTTCAAGACGCTCAGGTCGTCGGGGGTCGCGCGGTCGACCCTGGCGAGTGGCCCGACGCCACGCTGGTGTGGATCAATGGCTCTTTGTGCACGGGGACGCTGATCCATCCTCGGTGGGTCATGACCGCCGGTCACTGCGTGGTCGACGGCACGCCGAGCGCGGTCGTCGTTGGCTTGACCTCGTTCGGTCAACTCGGTCGCGACGATGGGACGTTCGAGAGCCGTGACGTGAAGGCGGCCTTTGCCCATCCGAAGTACGAACGCAACCAGTGGGGCTTCGACGTCGCGCTCGTCAAGCTCGACAGCCCCGTTGAGACAATCGCGCCGCGCCGGATCGGTTCGGACTGCGACCTCGACGGCAACCTCGGCATCGGCGAGCCGGTCACGATCGTGGGCTGGGGCGCGACCAACGTCTCGGGCAACGGCGGGGGCTACAACCTCAACGTCGGTAAAACAGAAATTCAGACGCCCGATTGCGAGAAGAACAGCGTCGACGGCATCCTGACGGGGTGCGATCCGAGCGCGAGGCCCGCGGGCGAGATCGGCGCGGGCG
>JBEIFN010000667.1:0-1724 GCA_040382435.1 Alphaproteobacteria bacterium | reverse complement strand
GTTGTAGTTGCTGTCCATCGCGAAGTCCGACAGCCGCCCCTGATCGGGATCGCCCGTCGCCGACGTCGCACCCGCCCGCAGATGAAGCTGCAGCACATCGGTCGGGTCGTGCAGCTCGGTCTCGAGCGCGCCGCCTCCCGATAGGACGCGCGTCTGGCGTTGGTAGGCCGGCAAGACGAGCTGGGTGGTTCCGAACAGCCCAACGGCCTCCACGGCGACGCGCCCCGACCATCCGGATGCCGCCTCGAGCTTCCAGTCACCGTAGACGTCCGCGACGGCAGCGCGCGTCGGCCGTGGCGCGACCCCCGGTTCGGTCTGATCGCGGTAAACGATGTACGCGCCGACCTTCTGCGCGGGATCGGCCCAAAGCACAGACCCGATCACCTGCCAAGCGCGCTGCTCGCCCCACCGTGCAAGATCGTCCTCGACGACTTGATCCGCGGCCAGCGTCACGAACAGCGGCATCGCCTTGCCGGCTTTGACCCACGGCAGGAAGGTTCCTCTTACGCGAAGCATACGGTCGCCGCGGTCGGTCCGGCCAAACAGCGTGTCGTGCGCGCCGTCGTTGGCCAAAAGGCCAAGGCCCCAGTGGGAAGTCTGCAAGCCACCCGAGAACGCAAAGCCCTGCGGGACGGCGAACGAGAGCGAAGCTTCGCGGGGTGCCGCCCCGATCGGACCGCCCGTGGCGAGGGTGGCCTCACGATGACGGCGGTCCTCCACGCCCGGGATGTCCCACGGGTCACCGACGACCGGCGCCGCGATGAGGTCCCACTGCGTCGAGAGCCGAAGGCGGTCGATCTCCAGCGCGAAGCCCGTGCGGATCCGAAGGTCGAGCGTGGGGCCCTGTCCCAATGTGAGGCCGTCGGGGTTGAGCACGACGTCCGCTGGCGGAACGTAGCCCAACGCGCGAACCTGCCCTGTGCTCTCGAGCGTGAGGTTCTTGCCGACCGCGTACCGATGCTGCGCCGGAGCCCCACGAAGCGCGGCGAGAAACGCCAGCCGCTGCGCCGCGAGGGCGGAAGCGTCGGCGCTCGGCGCTGCGACCGCCTCGTCGTCGGCAGACGCGGGCGTCGAGACGACGACGGGGATCTCGGCGGGGTGCAGCTCGACCGCTGCGTCCGGCTCTGCCGCGACGGCGTCCAACGCCAACCAGAGCATGAAGGTCATGGCGCCACCTCGATCGCGGGGAAGTCCGGGCAGTCGACCGTGGCGTAGCAAGGCCGGTCTTCGAGCACCGTGCCCCCCTTCGCGAGGTAATCGACGGCGGAGTACATCACGTAGAAGATCCAGTCGAAGGTATCCGAACTGGTCTCGGCGATGGAGTGCGTGCCCGTTTGGATCGGGTACGGCATGCGGAGACCGCTGACGCCGCGCGAGCCCGTCACGTTCAAGCGGAGTGGCTCCTCGCTCGGCGCGCCGTAGCCGTCGGTGCCGTCATCCAGATCGTCGGGGTCGAACAGCGCCGCGAGCCCGTCGGCGCCCACGTACGGACCGCGCTCTTCGATCCCGCGGACCACGCCCCGATCGATCAAGAAGCGGTCGGCCGTGACCCCGTACCGAGGGTCCACGACGTCGTAGGGGACGATGCCCGCAGCGCGCGCCAGCGCGATGCCGGTGTTCACGCTCACCCACGGGTCGCCGACGTTGGGCATCACCAGCACGTTGGCTGCCTGCCCGCCCAGATCGGCGAACGGCTCGCCGAGCGGGGGATCGAGGTAGTGCGG
>JBEIFN010000666.1:0-1725 GCA_040382435.1 Alphaproteobacteria bacterium | reverse complement strand
CCCCAGCCCTTCGGCCACCGCCTCGTCGATCGTCTGGTTCCCGGCGCGGGTCCGGGAGGCCTGATGACGTTGCACCGCGTCGGTGAGCGTCGGAACTTCGTCGGGCCGTGGGCTGGCTTCTCTCGGGTCGGTGCGAAGGTCGAACGAGGACGCCTCGCCCTCGCGCCAAAAGTGCTTGGTGAACGCGTCGTCCCATGTGGCGGCGGCCTCGGCGAAGCGCGTGTCGCTCTCCCCGTAGCGGAAGCTGTGGCTCTCCACGGCGGGCAGCGGGCTTGGGAGCTGCCCGTCGAGCACCAAGCGATGCACGACCGCTCCGGAGATGGGCGAGGGGAGGGCGGGCGGCTTGCGACCGGTGCCCTCCTCCAGCACCAGCAGGGGCACCCGCGCGAGCTCCTGCCAGGGCTCATGGCCGTGCTGCATCTTGCCGTGCTCGCCGAGCGCCTCGCCGTGGTCGCTCGTGACGACGACGCGGACGCCGTGGTCGGTCCATCCACGGTCCTCGAGGAACCCGAGGACGCGTCCGAGCGCCCGGTCCGCCCACGCGATCCCGTAGTCGTACGTGTCAGTGGCATGACCGAGCCAGGCCTGAGCTTCGGACGGTGTCAGCGTCCCCTCGCCGAGACGTTTCCACGGGTCGTGCGCATCGTCGACCGATAGATGAAGGTTGAACGTCGGCCTTGGTGCGATCCCGAGGCCGAGGGCGTCGGTGACGATCGGCGGGTACGGGTCGTGGGCGTCGAACAGGTTGACGACGAGGAACAGCGGCTTCGTCCGGTCCGCCCCCCGGAGCGCCCACCGCACCGCGTTGGGGAGCCCGTCGACGCCGCGCAGGGGGCTGACGAGGCCCCTCGGCACCAAAGCGTAAGAAAATCCCTGCTGCAACCCTGTCGGTTCCTTCAGCGTCGGGTTCGCCGAGACCATCAGGGTTTGGTAGCCCCGCGCACGGAACGTCTCCGCGAGGGTCTCGACGTCGTCGGCGAGCGCGAGGCCCTTGCGGTGCAGATCGTGCGACGTCACCGGGAGGCCGGAGAAGAACGTGGCATGGGAGGGGAGGGTCCACGTGCCCGGCGCGTAGGCATCGCAGGTCCAAGATGCGCCACGCTCCACGAGCTTTTTCAGGATCTGCGTGTTGTCGCGGCCATAGCCGCACAGGCTCGTGTGGTCGGCGCGGACGGTGTCCATCACGGCGAGCACGACCAGCCCCGGCGTGCCGTCGGGCAGCTCCGAACGCGCCCCCGCCGTCGCGGCGTCCTTCGCCAAGTTCGACGGCTCGCCCGTTGGGACCATCTGCGCCCATGCGGCGTCGATACGAGCCTGTAAAGCGGCTTCTTCAGGGTCCTCGGGCGTGCAGGAACATCCGGACCACAGCGCGAGCGGTAGGCAGAGGAGGCGTCGGTTCACGGGGTCTCCTCGTCAGCGAGCCGTATCGGCCCGCACCGCTCGGGGTACATCGGAGTGGTGGTCGCATAGAAGGCTCGGATTTTCTCCATGTCGGCGGCGACGTCGCCGCTTGGGTGCAGCAACGTCCCAAACCCGCAGGTCTTGGTGGGGTAGTCGAGGAAGCCGAGGACGATCGGCGCGTTCGCCTGCTCGGCAATTCGGTAGAAACCGGACTTCCACATCGGCGTGTACGATCGCGTACCCTCGGGCGCGATCACGATCGTCCCCGCTTCGCCGTCGCGGATCTTCCGCGCGACTTCCCCGACGAACCCGTGGCGAGCGCTG
>JBEIFN010000665.1:0-1725 GCA_040382435.1 Alphaproteobacteria bacterium | reverse complement strand
GCCGCAGCCGTCAGAATCGCCGGAAGCAGCGTCTGCTGGCTCGCGTAGTCGTACAGGACGCACCCGCCGAAGTCGGCGACACAAGCGTCGAGGAACCCGAGCGCACCCACGGTTTCGGACGGCGTGAGCGCCAACGAGGCCAGCCATGCCTCATCGCGCAGGACGGCGCCGTCGATGCTCGACTGCGGCACGTCCTCGTCCGTGGACACGAACACCGAACCGCCGAGGCGGCGATTATACAGCCCGGCGCACGCATGAACGGCGAGCTGGTCCGACACGCTCAGCGAGGCATCAACGCGCACGGCGAGGAACTTCTCGGCGAAGACCTCGGCGGTCTCGGGGGCGGTGTCGGCCCCCCCGGGTTCCGCACCACCGTCACAGCTCAGGGCGAAGCACAAGCCCCACACGACGCGCCCCCGACCCAGTCCTCGACCCATGCTGAGCCCCCTCTGTCACGAAAGCCGCAACGAACGCGACCTCTCCCCCAAACGAGGAGCGACGCCGCGCACCCGTGGCCGGTCCCGGACGCGGTAACCTCCGCACCGTTGGGTCGCAGCCGCTCCCGCCCCCTGCCGGATCACCCCCACGACGCCGACGTCGCACCGCGACGCCGCGAGATCAGCCGATTACCCGGCACGGAACAGCCCTCGAGGCCCGTTGATGATCGTCGCGCCACGTCCCCTCGCACTGCGCCTCGGCTGGGGCTGCGCATCGCCCTACACCCAAGGAACCGATGTGCAGCCGCCGGCGGACGCCCCGACGACACCGGTGTGGAGCTGCTACGTCGATGCGGATGGTGATGGCTACGCGGGCACCCGCGTCGAGGCCGGCACTGACGGCTGCGGCGACCTCGCGACCGCCTCCACCGACTGCGACGACGCCGACGCCTCGACGTGGCCCGGGGCGCCCGACGGCTGCGATGGTCGCGACCACGGCTGCGATGGCGTGGCTTCGACCGATGACGATGGCGATGGCTGGCCCAACTGCGGACGCGTCCGCCCGGTAGAGGCTTGGTACCGCCTCGGAATCGGACAGACGGGTTCGCTCGGGGAGCGCCTCGGCGAGCGGATCGCGTGGGCGGACGTGTCCGGCGACGGGATACCAGACCTGATTCTCAGCGCCCCCTACGCCAACGGGACGACCGCCTCGGCCGGTCGCGTCGAGGTTCGAACCCTGCACCCAGGGCCGGACGGTTCATGGACGGACGAGCTGATCTGGGCTGTTCAAAGCAACCAGTTCGACGATCAGATGGGGTTCGAGTGGGCGCTCGTCAAGGATCTCGACGGTGACCGACTTCCGGAGCTGGCGATCGCCCTGCCCCGTGACGGGATCGGCGCGTCCAGCGAGATCACGATCTACCGAAGCCCCCTCCGTGGCGTGGCTCAGGTTCTCGACGCCACGGCGTCGTTGGACGAGGTCCCAGCACGCCGCATCTGGAGCGGCGGCGATCTGAACCGCGACGGTTTCGGCGACTTGATCGCACTTCGTGAGCGCGCCTGGCCCGCGCCTCCCGTGCTGCAGTGGATCCCCGGCCGAAGTGGCGGCATGGCATGGGACGCCGCCGTCGACCTCCCTCCGGTCGACCTGCTACCCGCCTCCCACGACGCCGTGCTGACCGCGGACGTCACCGGCGACGGGTGGGAGGACCTCATCCTCGGCGCGTCGCATCCAAGCGGCATCAGCCTCTGGGCCGGGGGGCCATCAGGCCCCAGCGCGCCAACGGTC
>JBEIFN010000664.1:0-1730 GCA_040382435.1 Alphaproteobacteria bacterium | reverse complement strand
GAGCGGCGCGTCCCCGGTCAATTCGTGCGCGGCGGTGGCCGGCAGCGTGACCAACAACTCCGACTGCAACGACGCCGATGCGGCGATCAAGCCCGGCGCGACCGAGGTCTGCAACAGCATCGACGACGACTGCGACGGCGCGACCGACGAGGGCCTGGTCTTCTCGAACTACTACACCGACGGCGACGGCGACGGCTACGGCGCGAGCGGCGCGTCCCCGGTCAATTCGTGCGCGGCGGTGGCCGGCAGCGTGACCAACAACTCCGACTGCAACGACGCCGATGCGGCGATCAAGCCCGGCGCGACCGAGGTCTGCGACACCAAGGACAACGACTGCGACGGCAGCGTCGACGAGGGCGTGACGATCACCTTCTATCCCGACGCCGACGGCGACACCTACGGCGCCGCGACGGGCACGGTGCAGGCATGCTCGGCGCCGAGCGGGTTCGTGGCGATCGACTCGGACTGCGACGACACCAACGCCGCGGCCTACCCGGGCGCGCCGGAGCTCTGCGCGAACAGCACGGTCGACAACGACTGCGACCTGAACGCGACGGAGATCGACTTCAACGCCGCCGACAAGGTCAGCTTCTACCGCGACCAGGACGACGACGGCATCTCGTCGAGCACGACGGCGCTGTTCTGCCCGGGCACGACGAACGCGGGATACCTCGCGACGCTCTCGAGCCCGGTCGACTGCAACGACTCGAACAGCCTCATCGGCCTGCCGACGACCTTCTATGCGGACGTCGACGGCGATGGATACGGAAGCGCGACGTCGACGCAGTCGGTGTGCGCGCAGGTTTCGGCGCAGTGGAACTTCAACAGCGTCACGCCGGACGCGACGACGAGCACGGGGTCCGAAGCTCCGTCCGTTGGTTCGGGCACCGTCGCCCTCGTCGACGGCGCGACGCGGTCCTTCGTCGCCGCGACCGGCTCGACCGACCCGGCGGCCTCCGACAACACCGCCTACAACACGAGCACCTATCCGACCTCCACGGCCCTCAGCGGCACCGCGGGCGTGCGCTTCAATGTCAGCACGGTCGGGATGAGCGGCGTCATCATCAACTGGGACGAGTACCACTCGAACACGGGCAGCCGCTTCACGCGGTTCGAGTACACGACCGACGGCACGAACTTCGTCACGACGGGGCTCGCGAACGGCGGCGTGATCGAGACGAATCTCGGCGCGACCTGGTTCAACGCGCGCACGATGGACCTGCGCGGGATCAGCGCCGTCGACAACAACGCGAACTTCGGGTTCCGTTTCGTGGCGATCTTTGCTCCGGGTACCAGCGCATACGCCGCCTCCAACTCAATCCCAGCAAACGGAAGCACAACGTACGGAACTTCCGGCACGATCCGCTTCGACATGATGACCGTGAGCGGCACCGCCGTTCCCACCGGCTACCTCGCCATCGACTCCGACTGCGACGACGGCAGCGCGAGCGTCCACCCCGGCGCCGCCGAGCTCTGCTCGAACCTCGCCATCGACAACGACTGCGACGGCATCACCGCCGAGTCTGAGGCGACCGACCGCACCACCTACTACGCCGACGGCGACGGCGACGGCTACGGCCTCGCCGCCTCGACCACGCTCGCGTGCACGCTTCCGGGCGGCTACGCGGTGGCGTCGGGCGACTGCAACGACGCGAGCAGCACGGTCAATCCGGGCCGCACCGAGCTCTGCAACGGCATCGACGACGACTGCGCCGGCGGCATCGACAACG
>JBEIFN010000663.1:0-1733 GCA_040382435.1 Alphaproteobacteria bacterium | reverse complement strand
CGTCGCTCATCGTGATGGTGCGGGCATGGTGCGCGACCTGCTGACCGGGCGCGTTGTCGTAGCGATCCACCGCGATCGTCTCGACGCCGAGCCGCTGGAGCGCGATCACGACCTCCTTCCCGAGCTCGCCCGAACCGAGGAGCATCACGCGGGTCGCAGCGGGGGAGAGCGGGGTTCCGAGGATCGTCATGGGGCCTCCGAGGCGGACGGTGTCAGGCTAATCGTCCAGCGAGGGTTCGGCCCGAGCGAGCCCGCCGCAGCCTTGCGTCGCAGGGGGACCGGTTAGGGCGGCTTCGGACGGTGACGCGTGCGGGGGCGGTGATGGGTGGACGGCTCTGGGCAGCTTGCTTCTTCCTATGGGCGGCGTGTCACGCGGGGCGCGCCCCGGGCTCGACCGATCCCGGTGGCGTGGGCGAGGATGTGTCCGCGGAGGGCGAGACGGGTCCGACCGATGTGCCGCCTTCGTCCGACGCCTCGGACACTCCCGAGCCTGCGACTCCCGAAGATTTTTCCTGTTTCGAGGACAAGGATGGTGATGGGTACGGTGGAGGCGAGGAGGTCGAGGTCGAGGGGCCTTGCCCCGACTTCGCGTTGGTGGGGGTGGGCGGTGACTGCGACGATGACGACGCCACCTCTCATCCTGGCGGGACGGAGGTGTGCGACGGCGTCGACCAGGACTGCGCGAACGGTGCCGACGATGACCAGGACGGGGATCGCCACTGGCCATGCGCCACGTTCACGCCTCGCTTGGGTTGGGTGCATCGGGAGTCGGCCGAGCACATCGGCTACGGCTACCGCCTGGGCGTCGGGGACGTAGATGCCGACGGTCGGGTGGACCTGTTGGTCACCGCCTACGGGACGTACGCGCCGCTTGGGGGCCATGGGCTGCTGCAGGTGTTCTGCGACATCGCATCCGGGCCTCGGACCCCTTGTTTCGAAGACGTCGGCAAGGGTTCTTCGGACTTCCTCGGCGCGTCGTTGTGGGTCGGTGACGCCGACGCCGACGGCGATGCGGACGTGTTGGTCGGTCGTGCCTTGTCGACGAGCGCCCCGCGTCCCGGTGAGGGTTCTGGCGTTCGTTGGTACCGCGGGGGGCCTGGAGGGCTCGTGGTCGGCGGCGATCGCGCCGCCGTCGTCGCGGGAGACGGCTTGGGTGCGGCCGTGGCGTCCGTCGCCGACATGGATGGTGACGGACGCGTCGAGGTCCTGCCCAGCGCACCGTGGGACGACCAGGGAGGAGAAGACGCAGGGCGCCTGTACCGTTGGAGTTGGACCGACGACTGGCACGCGCAGGCGCCGATCGAGTCGGTGGGCGGTCGCTACCATGCGGAGCTAGGGGTGAGCCTCGCGGCGACGCCCGATGTCGATGGGGACGGCGTCGATGATCTGCTGATTGGCAGCAACGCCGGGGTGTACGGCGAGCTCCAAGTCCTGTTCCTTACGCCCTTCAGCCTCGCGGCCTCCCCGACCCTACGTTTGCTCGCGCCAGGCTCGGAGTCGGGTTTCTCTACCCGCGTCGCCTCGTTGGGGGACGTCGACGGAGACGGTTGGACGGACTTTGCGGCCGGTTGGCCCTATCAGCCGGGAACGCTGGGCGATGAGGGTGGGTTCGTGCTGTATCGAGTTCGGCCGCCGGGTTTGCCCAACGTCACGGAGACGGTCGTGCCGTTCGGGCGGTCCGACGCCTTTGGGGGAGACTGTTTGGCGGCCGCGGGAGATGTCAACGGCGATGG
>JBEIFN010000662.1:0-1735 GCA_040382435.1 Alphaproteobacteria bacterium | reverse complement strand
GCCGCCAGCCTCGCGGCGTGGCGGCGTGCTGCGAAGCCTCACTGCGGCGCGGTGCCGCACTCGTCGGTGCCGTTCTGCTCGTACTTGACCGGCGGCAAGTACTGCGTCGTCCACTTGTCCTTTTTGAACTTGGGGACTTCGAAGCGGCCACGGACGAGGAAGGTGGAGGACGACTCGGTGGCCTCGAACACGAGGTTGAACTCACCGGTGGCCGCGCCACCGACCTCGAGCTCGGAGCCCTCGTCGAAGCGGACCCAGTTGGAGTGCATCTCGACCCAGCCATCGAGGCCCGCGGCCGATGCGTCGGGCTCGCGCCACGCGTTGTCGTGCACGCGCGGCTGAAGGCGCGGAAGGTCGTCGACGTTGTCGCCGTCGACATCCGAGTCGGGGACGCCGGCGTTGATCAGCTCGCGCTTGCTCACGCGGGCCGCCTCGTTGGCGCTGTCGACGCAGTCCTCGATCGTCAGGCAGCGACGGACGCGCGTGTCGTCTTGCGCCTCGGGCACACCCGTCAGCTCCTCGCTCGGCCAGTAGTAGATGTCGGCGAGGCTGATGTTGGCGACCTCGTTGACGGCGTTCTGCGACAGCTGGTAGCTCGCGTACGAGGCCGGGTTGCCGTACTTGCCGACGCGCAGACGGAACTGGTCGTCGGAGAAGCGCCCCTCGGCGTGACCCGCGAGCCACTCGTTGGGGAGGAACCACTCGCGGATGTCGGGAGGGCCTTCGCCCGGAGGTGGGGAGTCGAAGTAGTCGTAGTACTTCTTCACGCCTTGCGGATCGAGCTGGTAGGACGACGAGTTGAGGTAGAACAGGCGTCCGCCGCCCTCTTCCTCGGAGAGGTCCTTGGACCACTCACCCAGCCAGTCGCCGTTGACGGGCTCGTAGGAGACGCCATCGCCCGCGGCGTTCTGCACGCACTCGCGCGGCTGGAACTTGGGGTCGATCGCGAAGAAGAACCAGAAGTCCTCGCCACCGGGCATGCGCTGGTGAAAACCGATCTGGATGTCGCCTTCGGAGGTGACGACCGCTTCACCGCGCCAAGGCGCGAGCGTCTCGCCCACCACGGCGTAACCGTCGTCGGCGAGCCAGGTCTCTTGGGTGGGCGGCCAGAGGTCGGCGTTGGCGCCGTCGTCGCCCGGGCAGATCGGCAGACGCTGCCCCTTCTCGGCACCGACGCCGTCGCCGAGCCGCAGCTCCTCGTTCTGCTTGTCGTTGTTCGCCGCGTCGAACTCGCGGCAGTCGATGTAGGAAGAACGCTCGAAGTCCAGCAGTTTGAGCGAACCCTTTTGGTAGGTGATGCTCTTGCTGGCCGAGAGATAGGCCGTGTAGTCGCCCTCGATCAGCACCGCGCTCTGCGGGGCGCAGGCGGCGGCAGAAAGGGCAAACAGCGACAGGATGGGGCGACGCATGCGGACTCCGAGCGCGACGCCGCAGCATAGGCCGTCGGCAAGCCGCGGTCAAGGCGGTCGCAGGATCCGCGGCCTTGGGGGCCGGATCGGTCGCGGCGTCAGCGGTACGCGTCGTGGTCGCGTCGTCGTGCGCTGACGCGCTCGTCGCGGGTGCCTTCGGCGATCAGTTCGTACAGGACAGCTTGCTTGCCCTCGGCCGGCCGAAGCACGCGCCCGAGGCGTTGCACGTGTTCGCGGACGGTGCCGGTGCCCGACAGGACGATGGCGACCTCGGCGGCCGGAACGTCGACCCCCTCGTTGAGGACCTTGGACGTCACGAGCACGGG
>JBEIFN010000661.1:0-1737 GCA_040382435.1 Alphaproteobacteria bacterium | reverse complement strand
GAGTCGCAGGTCGAGGCTGGGGACGGGGTCGTCGATCGGGCCGCGCACGTGGCCCGTTGCGCGCACGCGGTTGCTGTTGGGGTCGGCGATCGCCGCACGTCGCCGGTCGGTCGCGGTGGTGACCAGCGGGACGAGGTCGTCGGTGAACAGGCGGCCAACGGCGATCGGGACCCCAGCGCCGTCGATCGCGAGATCGAGCGGTCCGTGCGAGGCCCAGCCCGTCTCGCTGAGCGGGCGCCAGGACGCAGGGACCTCTCCGCTGATAGAGAGCCAAGGTTCGAGGTCGGCGCTGTCGCTGCGCAGCGTCCAGAGCATCTCGTAGCCCTTGGGCGCCTCGTGCCGCGGCACGAGCGTCAGATCGGCCTGAAACGGTGTCTCTCCCGCTCTTCCGTAGGCGGCGAGCGTGGCGTCGAGGCTGGGCTCGGCGACCGCGCCCGCGGCGTGGATGCGCCCGGTCACGACGCCGTCGACGTCGGCGGGCACGTCGAGCGCGCGTGCGAGCGTCGGAAGCGGGAGCCCGAGCAGCTCGACGCTGGCGTCGAGGTCGTCGACGTAGATGCTGGCGTCCTCGAGATCGGGCAGCGGTCGTTCGCCGAGCAGGCCCGCCATGATGTCGGTCAGCTGCGTCTGCGCGGTCGCGGACGTTCGCAGCCTTGGGGCCAGACCCTCGTACCCCTCGGCGCGCAACGTCAGCTGGTCGTCGATGCGCTCGGCCGACACCTCGATGCGCAGAGGTTCGTCGAGGTTGTCGAGCGGCATCTCCGCCACGCCCGCGAGCCACAGGCTGGGGTCGCGGAGGTCGCCAGAGATGTGCAGCGCGGCCGAAAGCGACGCGTTGGGGGCGTCAAACGACGGCAGAACGGCCGCCAGCCGCTGGGTGGTGGTCGGCACCAGCCAAGCGCGCAGGTCGGCGTCGCCCGAGGTGGACAGCGCGGGCGCTGCGAGGTTGGAGGTGACGGGGGCGTCACCCTTGAGGCGAAACAGCGGCTCCTGGCCGACGCGTCCTTGGACGTCGAGCGTCGCGACATCGTCGAGGACGCCGATCTCGCCGCTCAGATCGAGGCGTTTGACGACGCCGGGGACAGTCAGCCCGTCGATCGCGAGGTTCGCGTCGAGCTTGGGTTGCTGGGCTTGCCCGTCGAGACGAACCTGACCCTCGACGCGTCCTGAGATGCCGGCCCAGGTTGGGTCGAGGCTCGCGAGCGTCGTCAGATCGAACCGTTCGAAGCGGATCGATCCTCCCAGCGCGCCGGTGGTCCCGAGCGTGCCGAAGACCCCGAGGCGGCCGCCGCCAACCCCGAGGAGCAGGTCGGCGTCGGCGACCCCATCGTCGGTGAGTGTCAGATGCCACGGGGTCTGACTTTGCCAGACGACGTCGCCACCCACGCCGAGCGCGAGCGCGCTGCCGCCGAGCCGACCTTGGGTCAGGTCCCAGCGCAGGTCGGGGACCGCAGCGACCGTGACGTCGCCGCGCTTGGCGTCGAGCTGCAACGAGAGCTGGTCGTCGACGAGCACGAGCGTCGCCAGGCCGGATCCGCCGCGCGCACCGAGCACGCGCACCCCGTCGAGCTGGGCGGGGGCATCGAGACGCAGGTGTCCGGCCGCGTCCATGACGAACCGAAAGCGCGAGGAGGCGGCTTCCACGCCTGCCCATCCGGCGTAGTCCGCTGGGCCCAGCCCGAGCGTCCCGACGACGGTCACGTCGCGCCCGACGGTGACCGCGAGGTCCGGGGCGCG
>JBEIFN010000660.1:0-1738 GCA_040382435.1 Alphaproteobacteria bacterium | reverse complement strand
TGGTCGAGTGGTGTCGAGGCCCGCTCGCGGACTTGGCAGGAGACGTCCTGAGCGATCCCAGGCTCTCAGTCGAGCAGGACGACGTCGGCGCCGTGCTGCGTCGCGGTGAGGCCGCCTACGACGCGGTCATGCTCGACGTCGACAACGGGCCGGAGGGCTTGACACGTCCCGCCAACGACGCGCTGTACGGCGACGCGGGCTTGCGGACGATCGCGCGCGCGCTCCGACCGGGCGGCGTGTTGACCGTGTGGTCGGTCGCGCCAGCTCCACGTTTCACGGCTCGGCTGGTGCGCAACGGTTGGCGGGCGGAGGAGCACCTCGTTCGAGCGCGCCCGAACGGCAAGGGCGCGAGGCACACCCTGTGGGTCGCGCACCCCCCGGTCGGTTGAGGGCGTCAGGGGTTGGGCGGTCCACCCGGTCCACCCGGTCCACCCGGCCCACCACCCGGTCCACCGCCCTGCTCGACGCGGAGGAACGACGGGTCGGGCGTGTAGGTGAAGCAGCGAGGGATGTAGGGGTAGGTCTCGGTCAGCACGTAGACGTAGGTCGTCGTGACGACACCGTCGATCGTCAGCGTCTCGGTGCGGCCATTGCACGCGTCGAGGTCTCCGAGGCCGTCGACGTAGGCCCAGTCAGCGACGAAGGTGCCATCATACGCGCCCGCGGGTGCCCCCGCCGGTCGGTCGCCGGATCGCAGTTGGTAGGACGGTCGCAGCTCGCGGATGGGCGAGGTGGCGTCGGTGCCATCCTCGTGGCCGTAGCGGACGACGATCGGCGCGCCGTCCGCTGCCCAGCCGACCTGTGTCACCGCGGGTGTCGCGGGCAGCAGCGAGGTGGGCACGCCGTGGTAGTGGTAGGCGCCACCGGGCTGGACGTGCGCGAGGTTGCAGTCGACGCCGAGGCCGGTCGGGTGGTTCGTCCCGTCGCTGCCGAAGTAGTCCGCCGCCGTCGCGTACCGCAGGGCCTCGTACCGCCAACTCTCGTCATCGTTCCAGAGCTCCGCCGTGGCGGGGTCGAGGACGGCACCGGAGAAGAGCACGCCGAACACGCCTTGCTGCGAGCTCCCCGTGCCCGAGGGCGTGACGGGTACGCTGTAGGTGTACGCTTGCGCTGCGATCGCGTTGGGGTTGTCGGGGTTCGGGAACGTCCCCACGTCGTGGTTGACGATGCCGTTGGCCGTGATCGAGCGGCGGCCGTCCGCGATGGATTCGGCGTACGCGTGGCCGACGCCGAGGTCGCAGGCGAGCGCGGTGGCGGTCTGCGTGCAGGCCAGCGCCTCGACGTTGCGGCCGGTGGGGTCTGACGACACCTCAGGTGTCGGTGTCGTCGGAGAGCCGGGATCGTCGCAGGTCGGCTCGACGCTCGGTGTGTCGGTCGATGCGGTGTCGGTATCGCCGGAGGTGTCCGTGTCTCCCTTGGAGGCGGCGGGTCCGTTGCAGGCCGCAGCCAAAACCAGAAGGGGGACAAAGCGCATCGGGTCTCCACAGAGGCGAGGGGTCACGAGACGTTACGCGGCCGATGGCGAACCCACAACATCACGCAACTGGTGACGGCCGCGACCGCCACGCCCCAGCCACTCGCCGGGACGCCCGTAGGCGGCGGTTCGGCGCCAAACAACCAAACGTCACCCCCGGCCGCGTCGACGACGTGGGTCTCGGGCGGTCCCAGCGCCTGCCACACGCCGGGCCCGTCGGCACGCAGGGCGCGCGCCTGAACGTGCAGAGGCTCCCCGTCGAGC
>JBEIFN010000659.1:0-1745 GCA_040382435.1 Alphaproteobacteria bacterium | reverse complement strand
AGGCGTCGGTCGAGCGCGTCGAGCTGGGCGACCAAGGCACCCACGGGCTGCAGGGCGCGTAGCTGGACCAACCGGACCAGCGACATCTCGAGCACGATGCGCGGGCGCGCGGCGCGAGCCACCTGTTCGTGAACCTCGAGCAGGGCCTGGAACAAGCGCGGCAGCAGGTCCGCCGGGGTGCTGCTCGCGAGCTCGGTCAGGGCGAGCTTCTCCTCGTGCGGCAGCTCGACGTAGGTCGCGACGTCCGGGCTGAGGTGCAGGAACGTCGCGTCGCGGAGCAGGTCGAGAAGCTCAGCGAGAAAGCGTGAGAGTTCGAATCCGTGGTCATGAACGGTCGCAACGACCGACAGGCACGGGGCGATGTTTCCGCCGAGCAGCCCTTCGAGCATCTGAAACAGCAACCGCCGATCGACCAAGCCGAGCATCTCGGTGACGGCGGCCTCGTCGACCTCGGTACCCCCGAAACTGAGCACCTTGTCGAGCAGCGACTGCGCGTCGCGCATCGAGCCCTCTCCTGCGCGCGCGATGAGGCGAAGCGCGCCCTCCGTGACCTGCGCACCCTCGGCGGCGGCGATCGCCCCAAGTCGGCCAGCGACGTCGGTGGCTGCGATCCGTCGAAAGTCGAACCGCTGGACGCGGCTGAGGATCGTCTCGGGGACCTTGTCGGCCTCAGTCGTGGCAAACAGGAAGACGACGTGCGGCGGCGGTTCTTCGAGCGTCTTGAGCAGCGCGTTGAACGCCGCTGTGGAGAGCATGTGGACTTCGTCGATCAGGTAGATGCGGTAATGTCCTTGTGTCGGCAGGTAGCGCACCGACTCGCGAAGCTCACGGACATCGTCGACCGAGTTGTTGCTGGCGCCGTCGATCTCGAGCAGGTCGGGGCTGTTGCCGGCGAGGATGTCGACGCACGACGGGCACGTCCCGCACGGCTGTGCGGTCGGACCCTGCGCGCAGTTGAGCGCGCGCGCGAGGGCGCGGGCGGCCGTGGTCTTGCCGACGCCGCGTGCGCCGCAGAACAGCCACGCGTGATGGATCCGCTTGCGGGCGATCGCGTTGCGCAGCGTCGCGGTGACGTGCGGTTGTCCCACCATCTCGTCGAAGGTGGTCGGTCGGTACTTGCGGGCGATCGCGAGGTAGGACACGGACGTCTCCGTCAGCGTGGCGCGTTGCTGGGCGTGCCAGGGTCGACCGACGGCGCGGGTGTCGTCGGGGCGGGGGCCGTCATGGGCTCGTTCGGCGTCGGGGGCGCCTTGGCAGGCACCAGCTCTCGCAGGAGGTCGTCGCTGAGGTTGGCGGGGTGGCCGCGCCACACGATGGCGCCGTCGCGGACGACGGCGGCCGCGGGGACGCCGCTGACGGCGAAGCCCTGCCACAGGGCCTCGGTGGCGCGTCCGATCGGAAAGCGCAGGCCGAGCTCCCCGGCGAGGCTGAGGACCTGTTCGGGGGTCACGTCGCGCGTCATGCGCGTCAACCCGACGACCGCGAGGCCGTCGTCGCTCCAGACGTTGGCTTGCGCCTGTGTTTTGGGGAGGTGGTTGCGGCAGTGCGGGCACCAGGCCTCGAAGAAGACGTAGAGTGAGGCCGGCGAGTCCGCCGAGACGCTCGGTGCCGCACCTTGCAACCACGTCGTGCCGTCTAGGGAAGGCGCCGCCTGACCGACGACCTGCAGCTCCGCGTACAGCCGGCGTGCGGCCGCGGCGGACGCGCTCTCGGGGTAGGCCGTGATCAGCTCGCGAAGCAGCGTT
>JBEIFN010000658.1:0-1749 GCA_040382435.1 Alphaproteobacteria bacterium | reverse complement strand
GGCCGATGCACCGTCGCCAGCGCACGAATCACGAGCCCGGCGGGCGCGGCCCGGGCATGGACCCCCGACCGGAGGGCGCGCCATGAACCTGTCCGACGCCGCGCATGCCGTCGTCCACGGCATCATCTCCCTCGACGTCCGGGCCCGGGGACGACTGGGGATCGTGCGCGCCACCCATCCGAGCGACGTCGACGCCGTTGCGCTCGCCGCCGCCGTTGCGGACGCCTTGCAGAGAAAGGGCCTCGGGCACATCACCGTGTCCTGGGTCCCCGATGACGGGCCGCCACGCGTGCTGTCGGCGGCGGCCGCCGAACGGTGCCACGTCGGGTTCAGTCCGGAGCGATGAGTCGCACCGCAGCCGTCGCGACGATCGCATCGGACGACACGCCAACTTCGACGGTCCATCCCCCCGTCTCGACCGCCATGCGCGCAGCGTCGGCGTCCCAACGCGCGATCCAAGCCGGGTCAATCGCGATCCGGAAAGGCCCGCTCGCCCTCGCGAAGCCCGCCAGCACCCTCGGCGCAGGCAGCGCGTCCGGCGCGTCCGGACGCAGATAGACCTGAACGGTCTCGACCCCGTCCACACGCCCGGTGACCTCGAACGGTTGTCCGAGCGTCCACGTCGCCGGAACCGCGTCCACCGCCACCGTCGAAGGGGCGTACGACCGCCCATGCCCGAACGGGTAGGCCGCGACCGCTCCGCTGGCTTCGAGCCACCGCCAGCCGTGCAGCGGACCGTAGGCCACCGACAGCGCGGTGGGGTCATAGGCGGGAAGCTGGTCCTCGGCAGCAGGCCACGCCATCGGAAGTCGGCCCGCAAAGTCGACGTCACCCGACAGCAAGTCGGCGAGCGCGGAGCCACCCTCCTGACCGGGGTACCAAGCCATCACGACCGCGCCCACGACCGGCGCAACGGACGCGAGCAGCAACGGCCCGCTCCCCTCGAGCACGACGACGACGGGGACGCCCGTGGCGGCTACCTGCGCGACCAACACCTCGTGCGCCGCGGGCAGCGCCAAGTCGTCTCGGTCCGCGGCGCTGGTGGCGAAGATGCCCTCCCCTTCCTCCTCCCACGTCAAGCCGACGACAACGACGGCGACGTCCGCCTCGGCGATCGCCGCCAGATCGGCCTCGGTCGGCGTGTCCGTCGGGACCGGGACGGTGTCGGCGAACCGCGACCGCAACCCCGCCAGCGGGGTCACGACGTCGGCATAGGGGACGTTCGAGCTTCCACGGTCGCCTGTGTTGTCGAGATCGGCCAGCCGTCCGACGACCGCGACGCGCGCGCCCTCGGCGATCGGCAACACGCCGTCGTTCTCGAGCAAGACCATCGACGCCGCCGCGACGTCGCGCGCGAGGCCGAGGTGCGCGTCACCGCGTACGACGGCCTCCGAAGGCGTGATGCGCTCGACCGCGTCGAAGGTGCGCCGGACACGGAGCAAGCGCCGCACCGCATCGTCGAGGCGCGCCGCGTCGATCTCGCCGGAGACGACCCGCGCCGCGACGTCCGCCATCGCGTCGGCGATCGGCATCTCCAAATCGAGGCCGGCGCCGAGCGCCTTCGCGCCATCGGTCAACCCCCAGACCCAATCCGACATCACCGCGCCCTGAAACCCCCAGTCACCCTTGAGGATGTCGGTGACGAGGTGCGCGTTTTCGCCACAGTACGACCCGTTGACCTTGTTGTACGCCGTCATCACCCACGCCGGCCGCCCCTGCCGCACGGCATGCCGGAAGTGCGGCAGGTAG
>JBEIFN010000657.1:0-1751 GCA_040382435.1 Alphaproteobacteria bacterium | reverse complement strand
GTTCCAAGACGAGGACGGCTGCCCCGACAACGACGAGGACTTCGACGGCATCGCCGACGACATCGACGCCTGCTCGCGTACGCCCGAGGACGTCGACCTGTTCCAGGACGGCGACGGGTGCCCCGAGCCCGACAACGACCAGGACGGCGTGCAGGACGTCGACGACGAGTGCCCGAAGGATCCGGAGGTCACCAACGGCCTCGACGACCTCGACGGATGCCCCGACGACCCGTACGTCAGCCTCGATCGCGCCAAGGGTGTCCTCGCGCTCAAGGAATCGATCTACTTCGAGGGAACGACCGCCCAAGTTCGCGCCAGCAGCCAGCCGGTCCTCAAGGGCGTCGCGTCGATGCTCGGGGCCTACCCCGGCGTCCGCGTCCTCGAGGTGGAGGTCCACGTCGACCCGAAGGGCGACACCGCGGGCGAGCAGGCGCTGACCCAAGCGCGCGCGGAGGCGGTCGTGGCCGCGCTCGTGACGCTCGGCGTGGCGCCCGATCGGCTCGTCGCGAAGGGCCTGGGCGGCGCGGAGCCGCTGTTCGCGAACCCGACGACCGACCTTGAGCGCGCGCGCAACCGGCGTGTCGTCCTCAAGGTGGCGCGGTTCGAGGAGTGACGGCCGCTGGCGAACCGCCCGCGCCGCTCGCGCCGGGCGCCTCGTTGGCGGACGCGCAACGCTACCTCGACGACCTCGAGCGCCACATGGGGTGGCGCGAGGTCGATTTGGTGACGACCTGTTTTCTCCTCGGAGAAGAGGTCGGCGAGCTGTTCAAGGCCGTGCGGCGCTACGAGCAACTCGGCGTGGAGGTCGGGACGGCCGACGCGCCCCGGGACGCCCTGCGGGCCGAGCTCGCGGACGAGGTCGCCGACGTGCTCAACTTCGTGCTCGCGGTCGCCAACCGGGCCGAGATCGACGTGACGGCGGCGTTCCGTGACAAGAACGCTCGGAACTTGAAACGCCGCTGGACGTCCTGAGAGCGATGGGTCAACGAGCGATCGCGGAGGTCTCGATGCGCGCTGTGTTTGGGCTGGGGGCCTTGCTCGTGTCGGCCGATGCTTGGGCGTGCGGGCAGTCCACGCACATCTGGGTCGCGCTCGAAGCGGCGCGGACGCTGCCTGACGGCGAGCTCAAGACCTTCCTCGCCGATCCCGTCGTCTGGGACGCCTACGTCAACGGCGCGATGTTTCCGGATGGCGGCTACTCGCCGCTGACCCGGCATCCCTATGGCGAGACGGCGCATTGGGAGCCCTATCAGACGCATGTCGCCGAGGCCTTGTCGACGGAGCGCCCTTGGGCTTCGGAACAAGCCAAGCGCGAGGTCGCGTTCGTGCTGGGCAACATGGCGCACGGCTACGCCGATCAGGTCTACGACGGCGCGTACTTGCTCCGCAGCCAGACCTGGGACGGCGCCGAAGCCTGGGGGCAGTGGTCGTCGGACGAGGCGACCGACGTGGTGTTCATGAGCATGGTGGGTCCGATGCCGGTGGTCGACGCCTGGGTTCCGTGGGACCGGGTGGTCGACTGGATGGCCGACGTCGGCGTGGACGTCGACGTGACCACCTTGGAGCGTGGCCAGAACAGCTTGCGCATCGCCGTCAGCTACGTCGGCGGCGCGTCGCAGACGCCCGACAAGCTCGCGGAGTACACCGCACAGTTCCCGTGGGCCAACGCGCTACTCAACGACCCGACCTCACCGGGCTCGCCCGCGGCGATGGTGCCTGCGATCGGCGGCTACCTCGACGTGTTCTGGGCG
>JBEIFN010000656.1:0-1753 GCA_040382435.1 Alphaproteobacteria bacterium | reverse complement strand
GTCCCGCGCGTGGTGCTCGACGTTCGAGAGGAACCCGACGGCGTTGTCCTCGCGCCGTGCCTCGTCTACGGTGAGCCCGCCGTCCTTGTGGTCCGGAGTGGGCACGTCGAGCGGCACGGGGATGTGGTCGTCGTTCGCGACGAAGGCATCGAGCGGCAGCTCTCGCGCGCCTTCTTCGACCGTTCCGGGTTGGTCGTCGGCGAGGCGCGGCTGTGGTCCCCGGCCGAGGCCGAGGAGATCCTGCTCCATAAGCTACCGTCGACGGGCGTGACGCCGCGCGGTGCCGTGCGGACGCGCATCGCCGAAGGCGTCCTCGTTCCGGAGGTGGTGGCGGGCGCCGTGGAAGGCGGCCTGACGCTTGCCGTCAGCTTTCGACTCGGAGAGGCCACCGCGAGCGCGACGGACGCGCTGCGGGCGTTCGCCCGTGCGGAGCGGATGGGCCGCGGCGCAGTGCCGCTCGTTCGCCTCTCCGACGGGACCTGGGGCGCGCTCCCGGCCGGGTGGATGGAGGAGCACGGCGCCTTGCTGCGCTCGCTGATCGAGGCGCAGGCCGAGGAGGGCGGACGTCTGCCGGCGGCGGCCATCCACGATGTCGCGGCGCTGTCCGCCGACGCCGTGGCCGTCCTCCCCGAGGCCGCACGGCGCCTTCGCGACCGCGTCTCGCGGGGCGCGGACCTCCCGTCGCTCGTCCTCCCCAGCGATCTGCGAGCGACGCTGCGCCCCTATCAGGAGGACGGCGTTCGCTGGCTTGCGTTCCTCGCCGAGATCGGGCTGGGCGGGGTCCTCGCCGACGACATGGGGCTGGGACAGACGCTGCAGACGTTGTGCGCGCTCGGGGGTCGCCCGGGGCCTCACCTCGTCGTCGCGCCGACGAGCGTGCTCGGCAACTGGGTCGCCGAGGCCGGCAAGTTTCTGCCTGGGCGCAAGGTGTGCGCGTTTCACGGCGCGGCCCGCACGCTCGACGAGGACGCTTGGCTGGTGGTGACGAGCTACGCGCTGCTCCGCTCCGAGGACTTCCCCGATCGCGCGTGGGACACGGTGGTCCTCGATGAGGCGCAGGCGATCAAGAACCCGAGCAGTCAGACCGCGTCCGCAGCGCGTCGTCTTCGTGCGAACCACCGGTTGGCCTTGAGCGGCACGCCGGTCGAGAACCGGCTCGACGAGCTGTGGAGCCTGTTTGCGTTCGTCGCGCCGGGGCTGCTGGGGCGTCGTCTTGCCGACTTCCGCGAGCGCTTCGAGACCCCGATCCTCGCGGGTCGGGGTTCGGCGCGCGAGGCGTTGACGGGGCGGATCCGGCCGTTCCTGCTGCGTCGCTTGAAGCGCGATGTCGCCAAGGATCTCCCGTCGCTGACCGAGATCGTCAGCCGCGTTCCGATGGGACCCGATCAACGTAAGGTGTACGAGGCGGTCCGACTGCGCGCCCGGAGCGATGTGCAGGATGCGATCCTCGGGGGCCGGGCGACGCGGTCCTTCGCGGTGCTGGAGGCGCTCCTGCGACTGCGTCAGGCAGCGTGCGACCCGTCGCTCGTGCCGGGCGTGGAGGTTGCAACCTCGGCCAAGCTCGATCGTCTCGAAGAGCTGGTCGTGGAGCTGGTGCCCGCCGGCCACAAGCTGCTCGTGTTCAGCCAGTGGACGTCGCTGCTCGATCGCGTCGCCCGCCGCTTGGAGGGACTCGGTGTCGCTTGGGCGAGGCTCGATGGTTCCACGCGCGATCGCGACGCGACGGTCGCGTCGTTTCAACGGGCGGACGGCC
>JBEIFN010000655.1:0-1754 GCA_040382435.1 Alphaproteobacteria bacterium | reverse complement strand
GGTCGACGTGGGTCGCTGATGCGGGGACGTTCGCGGCGCTGCGCGTCGAGCAGACGGGCCGGAGCGGAGACGCGGTCGTTCTCGTCGACAACACCGAGGCGATCGCGGCGGCGGCGGGCGCCTTCAACCGCGCGAACTGCGGGTGCGACCAGCGCGGAGGTGCTGGCGCCGTGGGCGCGATGGTGGCGTTGGGGGCACTCGCGCTTCGACGTCGCCGCGAGATGCCTGAGGCCTAGAAGTCGGCCTGACCGGGGGTGCGCGGGTAGGGGAGGACGTCACGGATGTTCTTCATGCCCGTCATCCACAGCAGCATCCGCTCGAAGCCCAACCCGAAGCCGGCGTGCGGCACGGAGCCGTAGCGGCGCAGGTCGCGGTACCACCAGTACGCCTCAGGCTCGAGGCCATGGGCGCGGATGCGGTCGTCGAGCACATCGAGGCGCTCCTCGCGTTGGCTGCCGCCGATCAGCTCGCCGATCCGGGGCACGAGAAGATCGGTCGCAGCGACCGTCTCGCCGCCGTCGTCGAGGCGCATGTAGAACGCTTTTTGCTCGGCCGGGTAGTTCGTCACGAACACGGGCCCCTGCACGACCTCCTCGGCGAGGAAGCGCTCGTGTTCGGTCTGCAAGCTAGTGCCCGGGCCGACCGGGTGCTCGAAGGTGCGGCCCGACCGGACCAAGATGTCTTGGGCTTCGTGCCAGGTCATGCGCGCGAAGGGCTTGCTGAGCGCGCTCGTCACCGCGTCGATGATGCCCGGCTCGATGCGCTGGTCAAAGAAGTCGAAGTCATCGGCGCATTGTGCGAGCGTGCCGAGGCCGATGGTGCGGACGAAGTCCTCGGCGAGGGCGATGTCGTCGTCGAGGTCGGCGAAGGCGATCTCGGGCTCGATCATCCAGAACTCGGCGGCGTGGCGCGCGGTGTTGCTGTGCTCGGCGCGGAACGTCGGCCCGAAGGTGTAGACGTCGGTGAACGCCTGGCAGAAGTTCTCGACCGCGAGCTGGCCCGAGACGGTGAGAAACGCGGGCTTTCCGAAGAACAGGCCTTCTTTGGCCTCGTTCGGCGTGTGGATCTCGAACATTTCGCCCGCTCCCTCGGCGTCGGAGGCGGTGACGATCGGGGTGTGGATCCACAGGAAGCCGCGGTCTTGGAAGAACTTGTGGACCTGCCAGGCGAGGGCGTTGCGCACGCGGAAGACGCTCTGGAACGTGTTGGTGCGCGGTCGAAGGTGCGCGATCGTCCTAAGGTATTCGAACGACGTTCCCTTCTTCTGAATGGGGTACGACGTCGCGTCGCAGTCGCCGAGGACCTCGGCTGCGGTGGCGACGATCTCCCACGTTTGGCCCCCACCTTGGCTGGGTGCCCACACGCCGTCGACGACCACCGACGCACCGGTGGTGAGGCGGGACGACCAAGCGGCGGCGAGGTCGGGGGGGAGGACGACCTGCACCGTCGCGGCGGAGGAGCCATCGAACAGATGGACGAAGCTCACGTTTTTGGAGAAGCGTGCGGTGCGGACCCAGCCCGACGCGCGGACAGGGGCGCCCTCGACGGCGCCGGCGAGGAGGTGACGGATCGAGGTGCGACGGGCAACGCCACGGGGGGTCATGGGCACTCCAGCGGGCGCTTTCGTATCGCGCCCGTCGCGTGCCCGCCCGCTCAGCGCGCTTCGCACGCGTAGACGTACGCGCCGTTCGCCGGCAGGTCGTCGCCGCAACTGTGGTCTTCCCATCGTCCGTACTCCGACAGGGAACCGAACG
>JBEIFN010000654.1:0-1756 GCA_040382435.1 Alphaproteobacteria bacterium | reverse complement strand
TCCGCGAGGTCGGCGGCCTGACAGCGCCGGAGGGCGTCCCAGAGGACCTCGTCGGGTCGGCCTTGTTCGAGGTCGAGGTTGAACCGGAGCGTGCCAGGCAGGATCGCGACGTCCTGGCGGACCGCTGCGACGGCGCGCCGGAGGTCGGCGAGCTTGAGGGTCCTCAGGTCGTGTCCGTCGAGGGTGATGCTGCCTTGGGTGACGTCGTAGGTACGGTTCAACAGCGCGGTGAGGGTCGTCTTGCCCGAGCCTGTCCGCCCAACGAGCGCGACACGCGTCCCCGCCGGGATGTCGAGGTCGATGTCCCGCAGGACGGGAACGCCCTCGTGGTAGCCGAAGCCGACGTCGGTGAGCCGGAGGTGACCGGTCGCACCGGCGAGCGCGAGGTCGCCATCCGGGACGCCGATCGGGGCGTCGAGGACGTCGACGACCTTCTCGAGCGCGGCCCCGGCGCGTTGGAGCACCGCGACCTTCTGGCTGAACTCCTGCACCGGCGTGAACAAGCGCGAGAGGTAATCGAGGAACGCGGCGAAGACGCCGGGTGTGACGTCGATGTCGAACCACCAGCCGCTCGCCGCGGCGAGGAGCAGCGCGGTCGTCAGCCCGCTCACGCCGTCAACGACGGCGAACAGCGTCGCGTCCCAGACGTTGGCGGACAGGTTGGCTTGGGTGTAGCGGTCGATGTGCTGCGCGAGCGCCCGTTCGGTCCGCGCCTCGTCGGCGAGCAGCTGGATCGTGCTGACCGATTCGAGCCGTTCGGCCAGCCATCCGTTCATCGCGCCCTGCGTGGTGTGGATCTCGGCGAACCAGCGGCGCAGCACGCGGCGGAGCCGGTTGATCGTCCAAGCCAGCGGGGGCCCAACCAACACGAGGATCGCCGACAACGAGGGGTTCATCCACACCATCGCGCCGATGACCCCACAGACCTGTAGCGCGTCGAGCAGGAGCGTGAACGCGCCCGCGTTGAGGGTGTCGCCGAGCGCGTCGATGTCGGTGGTGGCGCGCGTGGCGAGCTTGCCGGTCGGCTCACGGTCGTGGAACCGCGCATCGAGCGCGAGCAGGTGTTCTTGCAGCGCCTCGCGGAGACGTCGAATCCCGCGCGTCGCGGCGAGGCTCAGGGCCCAGGTGTGACCCACCTGACCGGCGAATCCGATCAGCAGGACGAGGAGGAAGCTGCCGACGAGGACCCGGAGCTGTCCGAGGTCTCCGGTGGTGATCGTCTCGTCGATGGCGATCTGAAACAACCATGGCTGGAGCATCGCGGCGGCGGCGGGCACGGGAGCGAGGACCAACGCCGCGGTCCAAGCGCGCGCGTCGGGTGCGAGGAAGGGGAGGGCCCTTCGCCACAGTGCGCGGTCGGTGGGGGGATGGTCTGGGGTCATGGGCACGCCGCCTCCCCTTGCGCCGCGGCGGCGTCCGCGAAGGGGCCCGGACGGCGCAACAGCGCCTCTGGCGGTCCTTGGTCGATGACGCGTCCTCCGTCGAGGACGACGACGTGGTCGAGGTGTCGGAGCGCGCGCACGCGGTGTGCGGCGATGACCAACGTGCGGGACCGCTGCGCGCGTTGGGCCTCAAGGCGGGCGAGTAGCTGGGTCTCGGTGTCGTGGTCGACGGCCGAGAGGGGATCGTCGAGCAGGCAGACGACGTGCGGGCGAACGAGCCCCCGCGCCAGCGCGACGCGTTGCCGCTGTCCGCCGGACAAGCGCACGCCGGACTCGCCGATCTTGGTGCGGGCGCCGTCGGGGAGTTGGGCCAG
>JBEIFN010000653.1:0-1781 GCA_040382435.1 Alphaproteobacteria bacterium | reverse complement strand
CGACGCGAACCGCGAGACGTTCGTCATCCCCGAGAAGGTGCAGATCAAGCGCATCCTGCTCGTCGCCGACGCGAACCGCGACGCCGCTGCCACCGCCGCGCTGGGGGCCTACACGCCCGCGGCCCCGAGCCGTCCCGCGCTGCCGATCGCGGCTGAAGCGCCCCGTCCGCCGGTCGAAGGGGGTGGCGAAGCTGGCGCGCCCCCGTCGCCCGACGACGAGCTCGGCGACGTCGAAGCCAAGCAGAAGGCGATGCAGGCCGCAGAGGCGGAGGCCGAGTGAAGTGCGCCGGGCGCATCGCCGCCGTCGCCGCCTGGTTCGGGGCACCGGCCGCCGCTGAGGAGCGCCTCGCCGATCGGATCGCGGCCGTCGTCGACGACACGGTCGTGACGGTCTCTGAGGTGTACGTCCTCGGGTCGAACGCCATCGACGAGCAGTGCCCCGACCCGTTCGACGCCGCGTGCCGCAGCGAGATGGAGGGGCTCGTCCTCGACATCCTCGTCCGCCGCGCGCTCCAAAAGGGCGAGCTGGTGCGGCTGGGGTACGACGTGACGCCGGCCGACGTCGACGCCACGCTCGAACAGATCGTGCGCGACAACGGCCTGGGCAGCCGGGCAGCCCTGCGAGCCGAGATCGAGGACTCCGACGTCACGTGGGAAGACTACGTCGAAGACCTCGAGTCCCAGCTGCGCGGCGCGCGCTTCCAGGACGTCGTCCTGCGGGGGCGCATCACGCTCGTCGACGACGAGCTGCGCAGTCGCTACGCCCAGTGGCTCCGCGAGCAACCGCGCCCCGACGTCGTCCGCATCGAAGGGTTCGCGTTCGTGGTTCCCGACGGCCTCGACAGCGACGCGAAGGCTGCGCTGCTCGCAGAGATCGCCGCCGACATCGAGCGCGGCTCCCGCGGCCCGGCCGAGGCGGCGGCGTTGATCGCATCGCGCGACACCGGCCGCGCCTCGCGCGTGCTCGCCAGCCGCTCGTTCGGTCCGGGCGAGCTCGCCGGGCCGCTCGGCGCGGTCGCGTTCGACACCCCGGTCGGGGCTTGGTCGGCACCGGTCTGGGTCGACGGACGCGTCTGGGCCGTGCACGTGCTCGGCCGGGAGCCTGGACCGGTGGACGCGCCGCCCTTCGAGGCGGTGCGCGCGCAGGTCGAAGACCAACTCTACCAAGAGAAGCTTCAGGAAGCCGAAGAGACGTGGTACCTCGCTGCCCGCCGGCGTGCGGCGGTCAAGGTGCTGATGCCCGGGGTCACGCTCCCCGCACCGTCGAGCGCGCCGTAGCCCCCGTGAACGGGCCGCTCCTGGTCACCCCGGGTTGTCCGCAAGGCGTAGGCCCGGAGCTTGCCCTGACGTTGCCCCCTCGCGTCGGCGCGAGGCGCGTGGTGCTGGTGACCGATCCGGAGGTCCTTCGCATGCGAGGGGCGCACGTCGAGCTCGTCGCGACGCCGTCGCTGCAGGTGGCCGCGGGCACCCCCGACGCCGCGATCGCGGTGTGGGTCCCGCCCAAGGGCCCGGAACCGATCGAGGTCCGTGCCCTCGACGCCGCCACCGACGCCTGTCTCTCGGGCGAAGCCTCGGCCTTGATCACGGGACCGATCCACAAGGGTCGCCTCGCCGCCGCCGGTGTCACCTGGGTGGGTCACACCGAGCGCCTCGGCGAACGCTGCGGCGTCGACCACCCGGTGATGGCCTTCGTCGGCGGCAGGCTCCGGGTCGCGCTCGTCACGGTCCACCTGCCGCTCCGCGACGTCGCCGATGCCGTCACCGAGGAGGGCGTCCTTCAT
>JBEIFN010000652.1:0-1789 GCA_040382435.1 Alphaproteobacteria bacterium | reverse complement strand
CCGTCGCACGACGGGCGTCCTGCTGGCGCTCGCCGCTGCGACGGCGTTTGCGTTCAAGGCGATCTTCGTCAAGCTCGCGTTTGCCGAAGGCCTCGACCCGATCGGGTTCCTGACGCTGCGGATGCTCGTCGCCGCGCCGTTCTTCACGGCGATGCTGTGGTGGCGCGGCGGCGAGCGACCCACGTCGGCCGAGCTGGGGGCGCTCGTGGCGCTCGGTCTCGCAGGGTTCTATCTCGCGGCCGTGCTGGACTTTTCGGGTTTGGCGTACCTGAGCGCCGGTCTGGAACGGATCGTCCTGTACACGCACCCGACCTTCATCGTCCTGTTCGCCGCCGTGCGTGATCGCGCGTGGCCGCCCGTGCGTGGGCTCGTGGCGATCGGCGTGGCGTGGTGCGGTCTGCTGTTGGCCGCTGGGGGCGATCTCGCGGGGGGCGTGCCGATCGACGACCTTAGGACGGGCGTGCTGCTCGTCGGCGGGTCTTCCCTCGCCTACGCGGCCTACCTCCTCGGCGTCGAGGGACTGGGCCAGCGGCTCGGGGCGACCCGAGTCGCGGCGTTCGGCAACCTGGTGGGGACGTTCGCGATCGCGGCCCACGGATTTTCGATGCACCCCGACCTTTTGAGCCTCGTCACCCCGCGCGTCGCCGGGCTCGCGCTGATCGTCGGGACGGTGAGCACCGTGCTGCCTGGTCTGCTGCTTGCCGCGGCCATCGCCCGCATCGGACCGGGGACAGCGTCCACCCTCGGCATGATCGGCCCTGTGCTCGCGGGGATCCTTGGCTATGCGATGCTCGGAGAGCCGCTGACGGCCGCACAACTCGTCGGTGGCGTCATCGTCGGTGCCGGAGTGTCGTTGGCGCGGCCATCGGCGCAAGCCTCGCGCCGCCGCGTCGGATAAAGGGCGGCACCAAGGAGCGTCCCATGGCCAACCCCAGCGTTCGGTTCGAGACTAGCGAAGGCACGTTCACCGCCGAGATTTTCGAGACGGAGATGCCCGTCACGTCGGGCAACTTCCTCAAGCTCGTCGAGAGCGGCTTCTACAACGGGCTGCACTTCCATCGCATCATTCCCGGCTTCATGTGCCAGTTCGGCTGCGAATACTCCCGCACCTACGGCCACCCCCGTTCGGGCACCGGCAGCTCTCCGCTCGGCAACGTCGCCGACGAGCACAAGGCCGACGCGAAGTTCAGCAACGAGCCCGGGACGCTCTCGATGGCGAACACGGGCCGTCCGAACAGCGGTGGCGCCCAGTTCTTCATCAACACGGCGCACAACAGCTTCCTCGACTGGTGGGACCGCCAGACCCCGTCGCAGCACCCGGTGTTCGGCAAGATCACCGAGGGCATGGACATCGTGAAGAAGATCGAGGGCCTCGGCTCGCGCTCGGGCGCGCCGTCCAAGGCCGTCCAAGTGGTTGCGGCGACCGTCGTCCGCTGACGCCTGCTTCGCGTCCAACATGGGGCCGTCCTGCACACGCGGGGCGGCCCCTTCACGTTGGGGTCAGGGTGCAGGAATGGCGAGCGGCGCCTCGTCGGCCGACGGCGGCGGCGGGTCGGTCGGGCCTCGTGGGCACAGCGGGACGACCGACGGCTCGATTTCGGTCACTGGAACCGCCAGCGCGCCGCCAGCAGGCGCGACCGTCGTGGTCGGCGTCCACGACGGCACGGGGGCCGAGACGACCGGAGGGGCCGTTCTGCGAGGCTTGCCGAAGTACAGGCGAGACTCCAACTGAATCGTCGGGTTGATGAACCCCCGGGGCGGCGCGCCGCCCGACAGGAACAGCGCGCGG
>JBEIFN010000651.1:0-1790 GCA_040382435.1 Alphaproteobacteria bacterium | reverse complement strand
CCATCGTTGTCCATGTCGGGATCGAGCGGGTCGGTGTTGCGGACCGCGCTCTCGTCGCGATCGGTCAAGCCGTCGCCGTCGGTGTCGGCCAGCGCGGGGTCGGTGCCCAGCACCGCCTCTTGGGCGTTGGACAGGCCGTCGCCGTCCCCATCATCATCGAGCGGATCGAGGGGGTTGGTGCCCGCGAGCAGCTCCGCGCCGTCCCCCGTCCCGCCGCCGTCGGTGTCGGCCAGGGTGGGATCGGTCCCCTCGACCAACACCTCGTCCCCGTCGAACAAACCGTCCCCGTCGGTGTCAACGACGCGCGGATCGGATCCCGCCACGCCCTCGGCGCCGTCGTCGAGCCCATCGCCGTCCGTGTCGGCGTCATAGGGATCGGTGCCCGCGAGCAGCTCGTCGCGGTTGGTGACGCCGTCGTTGTCACTGTCGACGAGGCCGGCGAGGTCGTCGAACCCGTCCAGCGGGTCCGTGGCGTCGATCAACACCTCTTCCCCGTCAGGAGACCCACCCCCATCGGTGTCGGCGAAGGCAGGATCGGTGCCGTAGAGCACCGCCTCGTCGCCATCGGTCAGGCCGTCGCCGTCGGTGTCGGTGTCGGTGGGATCGGTCTCTGTGGCGTCGAGGCGGCCGTTGCCGTCGAGGTCTTCGGCCCCGTCATCGAGGCCGTCGCCGTCGGAGTCGCTCGACAGCGGATCGGTGCCCACCGTCGGGTCGAGATCAGCGACAAACAAGGAGGGATCTGTGTTCTGGCCGCCCGGGAAGGCGTACCCGAGCTCGACGCCGTCGGTGAGACCATCGCCGTCGGTGTCGGCCGACCGCGGATCGGTGCCCGCCAGAACTTCCGCGCCGTCCATCACCCCGTCGTCGTCAAAATCGTCGTCATCCGGGAGCGTCCCAGCGGCGATCTCCTCGGCGTAGACGAGGCCGTCGAGGTCCGCATCCGTCCCTTCGTCGATGCTGCCGTCGCAGTTGTTGTCGACGCCGTCTGGCAGCTCCGGCGCGTTGCCGTAGGCGAGCGGGTTGGTGTCGTCACAGTCGATGCCGCCCTCGCAGGTCGACGGCTCGAACCCATCCCCGTCGGCGTCGAGAAAGGGATAAGGCCACGCCCCGGCGTCGATCGTGTCATTGGCGGCGTTGCAAGAGGTGTCGAGCGCGTTGGCGACCACGGTGATCGACAACGTCGTGGGGCCCCAGGCGGCCTCGGTCAGATCCCAAGGCCCGAACCAGCGCGACACGCCGCTGCTGAGCGGGTCGACCGTCACCGACCGCACCGTCGCCCCGTCGCTGTTGCGCGTAAAGACAAGAGATGCCTCGTTGGACGGTGCGTTTCCTCGATTGGTCACACGCACCCACACCGCCTCGGTGAACGGGTTGCAGCTCCCCTCACAGGTCGAGATCTCCTCCACCTCAAGATCCACCCCGACGCAGCCGACGGTGGGGATCACCCCAACCGGCGGTCCCGGCTCCGGGCAGGCCTGCGCATGGGCCGACGTCGAAATCGACGTGACGAGGGCTGCGAGCGCGACAGGCAGGACCGACCATCCAGACATTGTGACTCCCGAGTAGGCACACGGATCCCGAGCAGTCTAGCACAGCGACGGACACGGCGTCGGATCGGGACGGCCGCGGATCCGGGGGCCGGTTAGAACGGCTCGCGGGGGGCGAGCATGTCGGAGCAAGACGATGCGGGTTGGCAGCGACGGGGCACCCTTGGCCTGCTGACGCTCGCCGTCCCCGTCGTGTCGATCCTGCTCGTCGGCGGCCTGTGGGTCGGTATGGCGGTGGTCGGT
>JBEIFN010000650.1:0-1791 GCA_040382435.1 Alphaproteobacteria bacterium | reverse complement strand
GGCGCGGGCGCCAGAGGTCATCTGGCCCATCATGCCCGCCATCATCTGGCCCATGCCGACGCCAACGCCCATGCCCATCGCCGCCCCACCCATGCCGGGGTTCGCGGCGGCGACGCCGAGGGCGTCGGCGGCTTGGATGCGCGCGTAGTTGTCGATGCCTCCGAGCATCCGCATCTTACCGGCCTGGCGGAACGCCTCTTGGAGCTCCTCGGGCATGCTGATGTTGCCGACCGTGACGTCGGTCAGCGTGATGCCGTACTGCGCCGCGAAGGTTGAGCCGATCGCCGTGAGGACGGTCTCACCGAGCTCGGTGGCGTTGGTGTTGAGCTGCGCGAGCGGCCGGCCGGACTTGCCGATGGCGCCGCAGATCGCCGGGACGATCTTCTTCTTGAGCTGTCCACCGATCTCTTCGACGGTGAAGTGCCCGTCGGTGCCCACGACGTTGCGGAGAAACACAGCCGGGTCGGTGACGCGGAAGGCGTAGCTGCCGAACGCACGCAGCTCGACGTCGCCGTACTTCGGGTCCTCGAAGATGAACGGGGCTTGGGTTCCCCAGCCTTGATCTTGAAAGATCTTGGTGTTGATGAACAGGATGTCGCCCTTGTAGGGCGTCTGCATCGCGTAGGCGATGCTCTGGAAGAAGCTGAGGATGGGCGTGTTGGGCGTGTTGAGGGTGTAGGTGCCCGGCGCAAAAACCTCGCTCATCCGGCCTTCGGCGACGAAGATCGCGGCCTGGCCCTCGCGGACGATCACCTTGCTGTTGTCAGTGATCGCTTGGTCGTGGATGGGGAAGCGCCACAGCACGGTGTCGTTGCTGCTGTCGAGCCACTCGATGACGTCGAGGAACTGCGCCCCGGCTTGTCCCTTGATGCGATCCCAGATGCCCATGACGACCTCCACGCGCGATAGTGTAAGCCAGCGCGGCGGCTCGGCCAGCCGAAGATGGAGGTTGTGACCGTGGGGTGGTCCGAGATGGTCTTGCAGCCACCGGGTGGGTTGTGGGAGCAACCCGCCTACGTGCGCGTGGAGCAGCCCGACTACCCCGGCGCCATCGCGAGGTCGGCGACGGGGGCGGTGCTCGCCGCCCCGCCGACCGATGGGACACCTTGGTCCTACGAGCCCGACCTGCGTCTCGACGGGGTTGGGTGGTCCTCGGAGGACGCCGTCGACGCGCTCGGTGCGCGCTCCTGGCATGCGTCCGGGATCCGCGGAGCGGGCGTGCGGGTCGCCGTCTTCGACGTCGGTTGGTTCGGCGCGGGGATCGATCCGTTGGGGTTCGTGCCGACGGGGACGTGGGACTGCTTCTTGCACCCGGGGTGCGAGGTGCCGCTCGACCCGCTCCGCCCGAGCACCGGGTCGGCGGACGGGAGCCACGGGGTCGCCTGCGCCGAGATCATCGCGGCGGTGGCGCCCGAGGCCGAGGTGCACCTCGTCCGTGTGCAAGGTCTGACCTCGTTCGAGAACGCGGTCGACTGGGCGATCCGGCACGAGATCGACATCATCAGCATGTCGCTGAGCTTCTTCAACTCGTCGTTTTACGACGGGCGCGGCCCGTTCGCGCCGCTCGTGCAGCGCTTGGTCGACCACGACATCCTGCTGGTGGCGTCGGCCGGAAACGCCGCGGGGCAGAACCTCGACGGCGTGTGGCGCGATGTCGACGGCGACGGGTTTTGGGACGTCGACGGCGACAACGCGTTTGAGGTCGAGGTGTCGGCGGGCGGCCGGCGGTCCTTGTTCGTGTCGTGGGACGAGTTCGATCGCTGCGGCGTGAGTGACCTCGATGTCGAGGTG
>JBEIFN010000649.1:0-1794 GCA_040382435.1 Alphaproteobacteria bacterium | reverse complement strand
TGCTCATCGAGGGCTACGTCGAAGGGACGATGGGGGTCAAGGTCCTCTACTGGCGCGCGTTGTTCCCTGAGGGCGGAGGATGACGGTCCAGCTGTCGTGGGCCACGCCTCGGCCTGGGCTTCGGATCGCCCAGCCCGTGTCAGGGTTCCGGTACGGGGCCGAAGCGTACTGGCTGGCGGGGCTGGCCCTGTCACATCGGCCACGCCGTGCGTTGGACCTTGGGACCGGCTGCGGCGTCATCGCATGGCTCCTCGCATCGCACGGTGTCGAGGCGGACGGCATCGACGCGGCGGAGGCGTGGGAACCCTACTGGTCCGCAAGCTTGGCCGACGCTTCCGCGCCTTTGGGGGTTCGGCTCGTCCGCGCAGACGCCGCCAGCTGGTGCGAGGGCGTCTATGACGTGATGACGGCCAATCCGCCGTACTTTCTGCCCGACCAAGGGCCCGTGCCGCCCGACCCCCTCCGCCGCGCCGCCCGCGTCGCCGGGCCGGAGACGTTCACCGCCTTCGGGGCCGCGATCCAAGCCGGGCTCGCCGAGAACGGACGCGCCTTCGTCAGCCTCCCGCCGGCCCGCCGCGCAGCGTTCGAGGCAGCGTGCGGCGAGGTTCGTACGGTCGCTTGGTGGGAGCCGGCCGCCGATCGATGCGTGCTTGCCATGGCCCGCGGCGGGGAGGCGGTCGGCCGTCAGCCCACCGATGCGGCGGTCGTCGCGGCTTGGTACGCCGCCGCCCGCAACCCCTCCGTGGGCTGAAATCCGCAGTCGAGGCACGACGCGGCGTGGTGCGAGGCGGGCTTGGGGAGCAGGCAGCGGACGCAGTGCGCCTTGCCGAACGCACCGAGCGCGCCGGCCGTGACCTCGGCGAGGGCGTCGAGGAAGCGCGGCTGCATGCCCACCGCCGCCGCGCGCGCGACGTCTCGGATTCCGGCGTGGCGCGCCTCGGGGACCAGCTCACGGTCGAGCTCGTCGAGCGTCTCGATGTGCTCGCCGACGAAGCTGACGGGGACGATGACCAGCCGCGAGACGCCCTCTCGAGCGAGCTGAGGCACCTCGTCCGCGACGTTGGGTGCGATCCACCGCACGGGGCCGAGCCGTGACTGCCACGCCAGCCGCACAGGGTCGCTCCAGGCGAGCGCGCGTGTCACGGCGCGCACGGTGGCTTGGACATGGTCTGCGTAGGGATCGCCGCGCGAGAGGAACGAGGTGGGGACGCCGTGGGCGGAGAACAGCAGGGTGACAGGCCCTGCGCCGCCGAGCCCCTCGGTCGCCTCTCGTACGGTGGTGGCGACGGCGTCGACATACGCCGGGTGGTCGAAGAAGGCAGGCGCGTAGGACAGGCGCGGTGCCCTCGCGCCGAGCCTTGCGGCCGCCTCGGCGACGAAGTTGGTCGTCGCGCCACTGGTCGCGAAACTCCAATGCGGGAACAGGCCCACGACGGCCACCCGGTCGCAGCCGCGGTCCACCAGGCGTCGCAGGCCGTCCTCGACCGAGGGCGGCGTGAACATCATGCCGATCTCCCAGATCGGGGCGCGCGCGCCGAGGCGCTCAACCGCGGCAGCCGCCTGGGCCCGTGAGTCGGCGGTCACCGGCGACCACCCGATCGCCGCGTACTTGTCGGCGACGCGCTTGGCGCGAAGTGGCGCGAGGCGTGCGGCCCCCGCCTGCTTGAGCCAGCGAGGTCCGGGGAGGACGTCGGCGAGGAGGTTTCGCAAGAACGGCTCGAGCTCGTCGCGCTGCGTCGGCCCGCCGAAGTTCACGAACAACACGCCTGCCGTCATCGCGTCACCCCGTCGATC
>JBEIFN010000648.1:0-1794 GCA_040382435.1 Alphaproteobacteria bacterium | reverse complement strand
ATCAATGCACCCCCAGCGCGTGGGGGGGCCACCCCGCGGGGTCGCGCCGCTTGCGGCGCCGGCTCCGCGCCCCGCCACAGCCCGGCGCAGCCCGGCGCGTCCGCCGCAGGGGCGGCGACGACACCGAGCGATGGCGCGTCCCAAGCGACCCAGGCGCGCGGGCCCACGACGAGCAAGTCCAGCATCCGACCCGGCGTCTGGGTCACGACCTCTCCGTCGGGCCCAGACCAAGCGACCCCGGCCGTGGCGGAACCGCCGGGGTAGCGCGACCACCCTCCCCAGCTCGGCGCTCCGTTGCCCGCGACGCCGAGCGCGACGCGCTGCGCGTTGCCCACGACGCTGCGCCAAGCGACCGGCGCCTCGGCTCCCCCCAAGGGCGCCACAAAGAGCGTCGCGGCGGGCGCCCCCGGCGGGCGCCACACCACCTCGCCCCACGAGGCGACCACCTCGCCGTTCGCCGCGAGTGCCATCCCCGCCGGCCCACCGCCTCCCCACCAAGGGTGCGCCTCGGCGAGCGCGCGCGGCGCTGTGTGCTCGCCCTTCGGATCGACCGAGACCCACCACCAAGCTGGCCGCTCCGCTTCCTCGTACCAGACGACCCAAGCGGTCCCCGAGGCATCGAGGACAACATCAGGATAAAGCGGCATCCCGCGGACACCAGCCCAGGTGGCCCCGCTTCCCGTCGGGTGACCTGTCGCATCGACGTCCGCGAGCCGCAGCGCGGCCGTGTCCTCCTCGGTCCATACAACGACCCGACGGCCGCCGCCCACCGCGACCTGGGGATGCGTCGGTCGGGACGCGCTGCCGCTCAAGACGACCGGCGCGGTCCTCGGCGTCAGCGCCTCCGTAAAACTCGCGACCTCGATCGCCGCGGGTCGCATGCCCCGCTGCCAGGTCACCCACACCGTGCCGTCGGACGCGCGATCGGCGGTCGGGTGATGCCGGTCCAGACCGTCGCCCGGCGAGAGCGGGACCACCGGACCCGGCGCGACGCACGCGGGTGGCGAGGAGGCAACGTCCACGACGAGCTCGGGCGTATCGGCGCAGCCCGACGCGCCGGCGAGCCCAACGAGGCCCGCCCAGCGCAAGACCCGGCGCTGCGGCCGGGGATCAGTGGTGGTGACCACCGGCCCCATGAACGTGCCCGTGCTCGAGCTCCTCCGCCGAGGCCTCACGGACCTCCTCGATCCGAATCGCAAAGTGCAGCGTCTGCCCGGCCAACGGGTGGTTCGTCGTCAGCGACACGTACGCGCCCTCGACCGCGTGAACGAACACGACGAAGCCGTGACCGTCGGGCCCTTGCGCCTGGAGCGGCATCCCGACCTGCGGCTCGAACCCCGCCGGGAGCTGGCTGCGGTGCACCTGCTGGACCGCGCTCGCGTCGAACTCACCGTAGCCGTCGGCGGGCGCCACCGCGACGTCGAACGCATCCCCGGCGGCCTTGCCGACCATCGCGGCCTCGAGCCCCGGAACGATGTTGCCGTGCCCGTGCAGGTAGGCCATCGCGCCGCGACCGTCGGAGGTGTCGATCACCGCGCCGTCATCGCCGCGAAGGGTGTAGTGAAACAGGGCAACACTGCCCTCGCCGATGACTTGGCTCATGAGACCTCCTGAGCCGCCGATCGGCCCGCCGCCCCCTAACGGGATCGCCTAGCATCTGCCTCAGTGACGACGCTTGGCCTCGCGGACGACGTCGCCGACGGTGTCGGGCAAGGTTCGGGTGGCGATCCACTGCTGGATCGACTGCGGGATGCTCCCTCCGACGTCGGCGCAGGCGCGGTATTGGACCTGCGT
>JBEIFN010000647.1:0-1799 GCA_040382435.1 Alphaproteobacteria bacterium | reverse complement strand
CGTCCCACGCCGGCGTTCGCGTCCAAGCGTCCATCGCCGCGGCGCCGGCGAGGAAGGCCCGCCCGTCGGCCCCGGCGAGCGCGAGCGCGAAAAGCCCCACCGCGCTGGTGATCGAGAAACGCCCGCCCACCCAGTTCCACATCGGCAGACGCACGCGCCACCCTTCGGCCTGCGCCTGTTGGTCGAGCGCGGACCCGGGCACCGTGATCGCCACCGCGCGTGCAGGAAAGTCGAGGCCCGCCGCGTCGATCGCCCGACGAACCCGGGCGAGCGCGTTGTTCGGCTCCACCGTTCCGCCGGATTTGCTCACCACGACGCACAACGTCGTGGCCAGGCGCGGGCCGAGCGCCTGAAGCGCGCGGGCGAACCCGTCCGGGTCGGTGTTGTCGAGAACCGTGATCGGCAGACCTCGACCGCGGCCACGCGCATCGGTGCCGAGCGCGTCCACGAGCAGTTGCGCCCCGAGGGCGCTCCCCCCAATGCCGATCCACAGCACGTCGGTGAACGCCCGCCCATCCACCGTCGCCACGCGCTCGCGGATGGCATCGGCCACATCGAGGGTATCGCGTACGGCGGCCTCGATCTGCGCCGTGATCGCTTCGGACGGGGCGAGCGCGGGCGCACGCAACCAAGCGTGGCCGACCGGCCGCCCTTCGTCGACGTTGACGATCTCGCCGGCGTCCGTCGCGCCCCTCCGCCCACATCGATCCGACGACCAGCCGGCCGTGCTCCATGCTGCCTCCGGACGCCGTCACAGCGTCATCACCACTTCAGGCATCGTCTTCAGCAAGGCCCACACGCCGAGGACGTCCTCCGCATCCGCACAGGCCGCATCCACATGCAACGAGACGTAGCCGCCCGCCCGGCTGACGCGCTCCGTGACGCCATCGACCGTCACGCGCTCCGGGGCGTAGGCGGCCACCGCCGAGAGCACCACGGACCGGGACTCCGGTCGGACGACGATGCGGAAGGGAAACACGCCCGGGAACCGATGGTTCTGGCGCAACAGCTCGAGCGCTTCGTCGCGGTCCACGCACACCTCACGCCTGCCCTAACCGACGCCCTCGCCGCCACCACCCCGCAGGGTTGTCGCGGCAAGTCTGCAGCCACCGGGATACGTGCGCCGGGATCTGGAGTCCGCCCATGCGCGCCACGCCGCTCGCCCTGTGCCTTGGCCTGTTGTTCGCCCCCGAGGCGCGCGCCGCCGAGGTCGTGTTGGAAGGCTTTTACCAAGCCCGCGGACGCCTGTTCGACACGTTGAGCCTCGATCGCACGATCACACAAAACGAAGGGGTCTCCTGGGCCTTCGAGCATCGACTCAACCTCGCGCCGCGGATTTGGATCACCGAGCAGGTCGGCGTGATGGTCGACGTTCGCGCGCTCGACGGCCTGCGCTGGGGCACCGGCCTCGTCGGCGATGCTGGCTTCGAAGCCATCGACCAGCCCTTGCTGCTCGACCTCGCTGGCGATGACCTGAGGACGCTGTCGACCGGGGCCGGCAACCTTGAGCTGTGGCGCGCGTGGGGTGAGGTCCGCAGCAAGATCGGGACGTTCAAGTTTGGACGCCAACCCCTGCACTGGGGACTCGGAATCTGGCAAAACGACGGTCAAGGCTTCAACACCGACGCCGGTGACAGCGCCGACCGCGTGAGCTGGGAGCACCGCATCCAAAACGTGTGGGTCCGCGCCGCCGCCGACGTGAACGTCGAGGGTCTGGTCGGCGAGGGCGACGACACGACGTCGTTCAGCCTCGCCGCTGCCTACCGCACCGAGCGGATGGAAGGCGGGCTGCAAGCGAT
>JBEIFN010000646.1:0-1800 GCA_040382435.1 Alphaproteobacteria bacterium | reverse complement strand
TGGTTCTCGGCGCGACGCGGGTCGGCGAGCAAGCTCCGCGCGCCTAGGGCACGCGGCCCAAACTCTAGACCATCTTGGAACCAAGCCACGACATCGCCGTCCGCGAGCCGGTCCGCGACGAACCCCGCGACGTCGTCCAGCCGGGTCGAGACAACCCCGGCAGCTTGCAGCGCGGCCTCCACGGCCTCATCGTCGAACGCCGGTCCAAGGTTTGCCGAGCGCATCGGCGCGACCGCCGCACCGCCACGCCACGCCCAGGCCTCGAGCGCCGCACCGAGCGCCGTGCCGCCGTCGTTGGCTCCCGGCTGCGCCCACACCGGGGGTCGCCCGACCGCCTCCCGCAGGACGCTGTTGGCCTTGCAGTTCAACGCGACGCCGCCCGCGAGGCACAACGCGTCGACCGGCTGCGTCCCGACACCGTCGCGGAGCAACGCGACCAAGGTCTGCTCCAAGCCTGCTTGCAAACTCGCCGCCAGCGCGCCGTGCTCCGCCGTCAACGGCGCATCCTCGGCACGCGCGAGCGAGGCGAACGCCTCCGCGATCCCCACTTCGTGGATCGACACGTCGTCCCATCCGCGGGCAGACAGGAACGGCGACACGTCGAAGGTGGGCTCGTGCATCGCGGCCAGCGCCATCACCGAGCCTTGGCCGTGACTCCCGAACCCGAGCAAGCGGGTGAACGTCTCGTACACCCCGCCGATCGACCGGTCGGTCAGCGACAACAAGGTCCGAACCGGCCGAATGCCCTCGGCGTCCGCACGGAACAGCGCCGCGGTCTCACGGTCTCCACGCCCGTCGACCGTCAGCACCCAAGCGGCTGGAAACCCCGAGACGCGGAAGGCGGAAGCGGCATGGGCCACGTGGTGGGGAACCGCGATCAGACGTCCCGCTTGCACCGTCGGGATCGGCGCGTCGGCGTCAAGGACCGGAAGCAGACGCCGGTAGCGGCTCGGCAGGCCGTTGAGCGCGATCGCGTCGACGTCGTCGAGCGTCAACCCGTGCGCAGCGAGCAGGTGGCGGATCGCGCGACGCGGAAACACGGCCTCGATCGGCAGCGTGGGGTCGAGGCCGAGATTGCGCCACGGCACGCCCTTGCGGGTGCGCCACCCGTAATGACGAATGCGAACCGCCTTCTCCTCTTCCAACGCCCCGACGACCTGGCCGTCGATCATCAGCGCAGCGGCGTGCTCCTGCTGGCTGATCATCGCTAGACCGAGCACCACGCGCGGCGGGCCCGCGTCCGCAGCCGGTTTGGGCAGCAAGTAGCTCGGCGGAAACGGCGCTGGCTCCGCCGGCCCCGGCGCGCCACGGAGCCGAGCGAGCCACCCCTCGGCGAACGCGGGAAGCTCGCCACGGGTCGCGGACTCCGGACCGTACGCGGGGCGCAGGGCGTCCTCGGGACACGCCTCCACGCAGTCCATACAGCCGATGCAGGACGCGGCACTGTCGGTCTTGGGAACACCCTTCGCGTCGAGGAACGACGTCGGACACACCGCGGCGCACAGCCCGCATGCGACGCAGCGATCGGCGTCGACCACGATCGGCGTGCCCGCGTCGGCGGACACGGCGACGATCGGACGGCGCGCTGCCGTCCATTGCAGGCCGTCGAGCAGGACATCCACCGCGGGTAGCGGCGCGGGCGGGTCTTGCAGGGCGGCGATCAACCAGCCGAGCGCCGGGGAGCTGGTCGACGCGGCGAGCACGAGGGCTGGGCGCAGACCGCGTCCGTCCGCCGGCGCGGGACGCAGCCACGCGACGAGATGCGCCACCGTGCCGATGCCGGGGCCTCCATGGACGCCC
>JBEIFN010000645.1:0-1801 GCA_040382435.1 Alphaproteobacteria bacterium | reverse complement strand
GCCCAAGCGCGGACGCTGGCCAGACGCTGGCGCCACGGTCGGCGCCCCGACGCTGCCGCCACAGGCCGTCCCATAGAGACTGAACGTGCCGTTCGGCGAGCCGTCCTGCCACGCCGTCGTGTACAGGTTCCACATGTTGCCGAGCTGCACGGTCGCGGTCTCGAACCCCGTGAAGGCGTCGAAGAACACCACCTTGCCGGGGCCGCCAACGCTCTGCGCCGTCGAGGCCACGGCGCCGCGCAGGCCGTCCGGCGACAGCGAGACGCCGTTGGCGTACGGCACGTTGAGGCCGCTAAACTGCGTCACCGACGAGTTGCCGGGCGCTGCGTAGTCGAAGTCGACTCGCACGACGCGACCGGCGGCCCCGCCGCTGCTCACCACGGCGAAGCTCCGATCAGGAGCGACTGCCATGACGTTGCCGTTCGGAACGCCGAGCGTGAGGTCCTGTTGGCCGTTCTGGTTGGGGTTGAAGTCGAGGAAGGCGTCCGCGGCACGGCTGTAGACGCCCATGCGCGTGAATCCGACGCCCGAGTAGAGCACGTAGCAGAAGAGCTCGTCGGCGGAGACCTGGCAGTCGAACACCCAGCACGCGCCGGCCAGTTGCGCGCTCGGCATCGGACGCGACACGACGATCTGCAGGAAGGTCGGGCGCGCCGGGTCCGTGTCGACGATCTCGAACACGCCGCTTTTGAGCGAGAAGTGCGGCACGCCGGCGAAGTGGCCCGACCGCGCCGCAGCCCAACCCACGCGGATCACGCCGGCGAGGTTCGAGGTGTTCGCGATCGCCGAGCCGCGCGTGGCGCTGGCCGGATCGGCGTCGATGCAGACGAGTTCGCCGGTGGCCGACGGCGTGATCATCGTCCACACGCGCCGCCGGGCGGCGTCGACCGCGATGCCATGGCAGCCGCCATTCGCCTGGTGCAAGGTCGACCATGTCATGCCGACGCCGTTCCAGGCGCCGACCGAGACCCGGTTCGAGACCGTCTGCGCGACGTACAGCGACCGTCCGGTGTCGGACCAGGCCGCGTCGGAGACGTTGTTCGTGAACGTCGACGGACCGCTGGCGATCAGGCTGGGCGCCCCCGATGCGACGAACGCGTGCAGGTCCGTCGTGCCGGAGGTCGACGAGCCGACGAAGAGCACCTCGTTGCCGGCTTGGGCAGCGACTGCAGCCGCCAGCGCGAGGCAGGAGACGATGGGAAGGAGCGCGGAGCGTGCCATGGGATCCGTTGGTCGAGGGACGAAAGGGGGCGCTGCTGCGTCTATGCCGCAGTCCGCGTTCGCGTGACGCGCAGGGGCCGCAAATCCCGCCGCGGGACGTCCCGGACCGGGCGTCGGGTCGAACCGCCGGCGCCGTATGGTACCCTTCCGCCCGGCAAGGGGCGTGGCCGCGCGTCGCGGCACGCCGTGCAGCCGCCGACGTGCGCACCGCCATGGATGCCCAGGACCCGCGCAGCGACGAAGAGCTCTTCCGCCAGTACAGCGACGGCGGCGACTGCAACGCCCTCGGCTCGCTCTTCCACCGCCGCGCCGACGAATTGCTGCGGATCGCGGCCTTCCTGGCGCCGCGACCGACGGAGGCCGAGGACCTCGTGCAAGCGACGTTCCTCAGCGCGATCGCCCACGCGGACCAGTTCCGTCGCGATGGGCGCGTGATGAGCTGGCTGTGCGGCATCCTGACCAACCACGCGCGCATGCTCCGTCGTTCGGAGCGTCGGCGCCCGCCGGTAGCGAAGGACCAGGTCGTCGAAGACCCCGCCGAAGCGGCGCTGCGCAGCGAATTGCAGACCGCCCTGGTCGG
>JBEIFN010000644.1:0-1802 GCA_040382435.1 Alphaproteobacteria bacterium | reverse complement strand
GGTGCCGTTTGCGTCGGCGTAGACGCCCACGGCGTCGGGAGGAAGGGTCGCCAACGCCGCGTGCAGGGGCACCGCCGCGTGCAGTCGCGGGACGTCGGCCCGGCCGCACTGCCGCGCCGCTTGTTCGAGGATGCGGAGCCAGCGGTCTCGGCGATCTCCTTCGGCGACCGTTCGCGCCGTGTGGACGGGCTGGATCGACGTGGCTCCTGCTTCGGTCGCCATGCGCAGCGCGTCGTCCATCGCAGGGCCCTTGAGCAGCGACAACCAAAGATGTACGTCGCGTCGCGGCGGGTGAACGCTCGGGGGAAGGACCTCGAGGACTTCGGCGCGTGTGTCGTCGATGCGGCGGACGACGGCCTCGCCGCCCTGGCCGTCGAACACCACAAAGGGCGTCTCACGGTCGATCCGCAACACGCGCACGGCGTGGCGCAGCACGCCTTCGGGCAGCGTGAAGGCCTCGCCCACGGCGGGCCACGACGCGCACGGGAAGCGTCGCATCAGGCGTGCGGGGCCGGTCGGGCGACGACGTAGTGCAGGCACACCCACTCGCCGTCGACCGCTCGGTCGGGCGGGCCGAGGTGCGGATCGAACGCGCGGCGGACGCCTTCCTCGCGATCGGCGAGGATGCCTGCGAGGATCAGGTCTTCTTCGGCGCGTGCGATGAGCGGCTGGGCCAGCGCGATCAGCGTCTCGGCGAACAGGTTGGCGACGACCACCGTCCAGCGGCCGTCGATCGCCTCGATCGGTGTCGTGTCGAACGCGACGTCGAGGTGGTTGGCGGCGGCTTGGCTGCGGGCGTCCTCGACGGCGACGGGGTCGTGGTCGACGCCGTAGGCGGACGCGCCGAGCTTGGCGGCTGCGAGCGCGAGGATGCCGGACCCGCAGCCGACATCGAGCACGCGCAGGTCGGGACGCCTCGGGCTGAGCCGTGGAACGAGTTGTTCGAGCACCTGACGGGTCGTTGTGTGCTGGCCGGTGCCGAACCCCTGGCCAGGCTCGATGATCAGCGCGTCGGGGGTCGGGTCCCACGGCGGCGCCACGGTGAGCGTGCCGACGCGCAGGGTGGGGAAGTGCGCTTGCCACGAGGTGGACCAGTCCTCCTCGACGACCGGCTCCCACCGAGGGCGTGCGGTCTTGGGCAGCCTAGCCACGGCGGCTGCGCGCAGATCATGGCTGGGGTCGTCGAACCAAGCGCGGAGTCGCACGGTGGGTGGCGGCGGGGAAACAGGCCCGACGTCCCACGGCTGGCGTGGCGTGGGCTCGATGCCGCCATCCCCCTCTTCGGCGACGCCTGCCGCACCGAGGCTGAACAGCGCGCTCGAGACACCGGTAAACCGTCGACGGGCCAAGCCGTCGACGACCAGCGCGAACCAAGCGCCCATCAGCGACCGGGACCGGCGGGCTTCTGCAGGGTGACGCCTTGGCGGACGGCCTCGAGCAGGAGCTTGAGACCCATCGTTCCGCGCTCCATGCGCAACTGCTCGCCGGGGATCAGGCCGTCCACGAACAGTGTCGGCGTTCCCATGACGCCAGCGTCGCCGCCCTCTTGCGCGCGCGTCTTGACCCGTTCGAGGGTCGCCGGATCCGCCGCGCACGCCTCCCAAGCGCCGAGGTCCAGCCCGACCTGTTTAGCGAAGAAGGAGAGGTTGTCCTTGGCGAAGGCCTCGGGTCCGCCCTGGTTGGCGAACAGCAGGTGGGCGTAGTCGCCGAACTTGCCTTGCTGGTTCACGCACTCGGCGGCGAGCGCGGCGTCGCAGCGCGGGTCGGCGGTCTCGGTGCGACGTGGATCCGCGAGGACGGGG
>JBEIFN010000643.1:0-1802 GCA_040382435.1 Alphaproteobacteria bacterium | reverse complement strand
CCCTTGCCAGCGACGGGTCGTCCCCGCCGTCGCACCGACGCACCCCACACGGAGCGCATCGCGGTGCTGCTCACGCCCGAGGAGCTTGCGAGGCTCGACGCAGCGCGGGGGCAGACGACACGGTCGGAGTTCGTCCGCGCGCCCGTCGCCCAGGGGCTGAAGGAGCGGCGGGCGGCGATGTGAGTTGCGGCCGAGCGGCCCCACGCTTCGAACCCGACAACTGCGACGAACACCGAAAGCCCACGACATCCGGCGAGGCCGAACGCAGGGGCTGAGGTTCAACCAGCTCGATGGTGGCGGATTGGGGCGGCTGGATTCGAACCAGCGAATGCGGGAGTCAAAGTCCCGTGTCTTGCCGCTTGACGACGCCCCAGTGCCCCCGTCTTAACGTCCGCCACGCGGTGCGACAACGGCACCGGGCCCTTCGAGACGCATGATCGGCACGGACGCGCCTTGCACCAACAGACCCTCCCGAAAGCGTCCGTCCTCCGCCCTGCGGAACATCACGCGGGCGTCCACGGCGGCCCAGCCAAACACGTCCGGCGCCATCGGCCACAGGGGCTCCTCCCGTTGGCCTCGGACGCGCGCCATCAGGTGTCCATCCTCGGACCAAACGCGCATCACGGCGTCATTCCCCACCTGCCACACCCCTGTGTACGGCGCCAGGGCCTCGGGCGACAGAGGCACCTTCTGGGGCAGCGGAGGCAACGGTGCCCGGTCGGGCCGCATGAGGTGAAAGCCCAAATCGTCCGCGTCGGTGCCGGCCACGAGGACGACGGCGACGCGCGTTGGGTCCAAGAGGAGCTGAGCCTGAAAATAGCCCGTACTCCCGCCGTGGCCGACAACGCCAGGTCCCTCCGCAAAGCCTTCGCGCGCCGGCTCCGCATAGCGAAACCAAGCGTAGCCCGTGCTCACGGACGTCGCCGTGAGGTCGGCATGCTCCGCGGTGGCCAGCGCGGTGATCTCCGACCAGGGACCAACGGCATCAGGCTGATGCAGCGCTCCCCACTCGAGCAACGCCGCGGCGTCTGAACGCAGTCCGCCGGCGGGCGACATCGCGTCGAACTGCCAAGGTGCGGACGTCTGGTGCCCATCCCAACCGGCGACCATCCGGTCCGGCGCGAAACCGTCCGCAGCGATCCGACCCGTCAGACCCATCGGCGTCAACAGCCGCGCCTCGAGCAAGGAAGCCCAAGGCGCCCCCGTCCGGGTCGCGAGCGCCAGGCCGAGCGCAGCAAAGCCGAGGTTGCTGTACGCGTACGCCCCACCCTCGCCGACCGGACAGGTCGCCAGATCACGCCGGAGGTCGGCCTGCGTCCATCCCGCGAAGGCGTGCGTGCCGGGAGCGTGCGGCGGCGTGTGGCAAGGCATCCGTCCGAAGCCGCTGTGGTGGGTGGCGAGCGCGGCGAGCGTGGGGTCGGAGCGCAGGACGACCTCCGGGCCAAGGGCCTCGCTGAGGCGCGTGTCGGGGCGGACCTCGCCGCGCAGGATCGCGTCTGCGAACAGGGCCGCGGTGAACGTCTTGGTGATCGAACCGAGTTCAAACACGTCCGTCACCTCGACGGGCTCGGTCCCCGCCGCGTCGCGCCAGCCGTAGGCCTGAAAGGTCGAGACGTCACCCTCTCGCACACCGACGACGACCGCACGGACGCGTCCGAGCGCGAGCTGGGCGTGCACCCAGGGGGTCACGTCCTCCGGGATGGGGGACGCGGCCGCGACGGCTGCGGACAGGGCGACTAGAAGCATGTCGGCGTGTACGGGTAGGTCACAAGGACCTCCTCTCCCGGACCGGGGATGGCCGT
>JBEIFN010000642.1:0-1805 GCA_040382435.1 Alphaproteobacteria bacterium | reverse complement strand
TCCTCGAAGCCCTCGGTGACGAGCAGCAGGGTGCGGACGCCGGTTCGCTCAAGGAGGGCGTTGGTCGCGACGGTCGTGCCGAGCACGAGATCACCGACCGCGAGCTCGCCCACGACGGCCTCGTGGGACGGCACCTTCTCGAACGTGGTGTTCCCGACGTCGTCGACCCTGACGACGTCGGTGAACGTGCCGCCGCGGTCGACGAACGTGCGCGTCATGCGCCGTCGGTCTCCCAAGGCTCGGTCGGGACGACGACCTCGGGCATCACGTCGGGGTCGGGGATCGGCCAGGCGTCGCCCCACAGCTCCTTGCCGCCGTCCACGACCCAGGTTTGACCCGTCACGTAGTCACCCGCGGGGCTCGCGAGGTAGGCGACCAACCAGGCGATCTCGTCGGTGGTCCCAAGGCGCTTGGCGGGGACGAACCGCTGAAACTCGGTCATCATCGCGACGCCGTTCGGGTAGTTGTGGATGCCTGAGGAGGCGATCAAGCCGGGCTCGATGCAATTGAGCAGGATGCCGTTCTTCGCCCATTCGATCGCGAGCGTGCGCGTCATCGCCTCGACGCCGCTGCGCGCCGCGACCGAGTGCGCCATGCCGGGGAAGCCGCGCTTGGTGAGCATCGTGATGTTCACAACGCGGCCGCCGTGGGCGAGCATCCAAGCATCGGCCGCTGCGCGGGTGACGTTCCACGTGCCGGTGAGGTTGGTGGCGATCACGGCGTCGAAGCCCTTGTCGCGGATCGCCTCGGCCGGCGACATGAACTGTCCGCCGCCGTTGTTCACGAGCAGGTCGAGGCGGCCATGTCGCGCGACGATGCCCTCGATCACGGCGCGGACGTTGTCGCGGTCGCGGATGTCGAGGACCTCGCCGTACACGGTCGTGCCGAGCTCGGCGCTGAGGCCCGCGGCGGCGGGGTGGATGTGGTCGGCCTTGCGGCTCGCGATCACGACGGTGGCGCCGAGCCGGCCAAGCTCGCGGGCGATCGCGGCGCCGATGCCGGTGCCCCCGCCGGTGACCAGCGCCACCTTGCCGTCGAGCAGCCCGTCTCGAAAGATCTGACTGGACATCCGCGCCTCCGTGTCGCGGTCGGTATGGCGGGTGCGCAGGGGAGGCAAGGCGCGGCGCGACGGGGTAGGCGGCGCGTCTTGGAGGTGGCCATGTTCGAGGGTTCCGAGACGACGGCGGCGCTGGTGGAGGCGGTCCGCGCCTTCTGTCTGGAGCACATCGCGCCCACCGCGGAGCACGACGACGCGAGCGAGCACTTCCGCAAGGACCTCGTCGCCGCGATGGGTGAGCAGGGCTTCTGCGGCGTCGCGACGCCTGAGGCGTACGGCGGCCTCGGCCTCGGCTACGTCGAGTACTGCGCACTCCTGGAGGAGGTGGCGAAGTTCTCGGCGTCGTATGCCGTGACCATCGCGGTGACGGGGCTGCCGCAGGTGATCCTCAACACGTTCGGAGACGAGGCCCAGAAGGATCGGTGGCTGCCGGGGCTGGCGAGCGGCGCGCTGCTCGGCGCGTTCGCGCTGTCGGAACCCGGGTCGGGCTCGGACGCCGCAAGCCTGCGAACGACCGCCGAGAAGGTCGAGGGCGGCTACGTGCTGCGCGGCACCAAGTACTGGATCACGCACGGGTCGTACGCCGACGTCTACGTGGTGATGGCTCGCACCGGACCGGCAAAGTCGGCGGGGATCTCGGCGTTCCTCGTGCCGGGCGACGCGAAGGGGCTGTCGTTTGGGCGCAAGGAGAAGAAGATGGGCATGCGCGCCAGCCCCACCGTCGAGGTCACGCTCGACGGCGTGTTCG
>JBEIFN010000641.1:0-1824 GCA_040382435.1 Alphaproteobacteria bacterium | reverse complement strand
TCATCGAGGTCGACGCCGAGACGCCGACCCTTGCGCCTGCCCTCGGTGTACGCTCGTCGTCGACCCCAGTTGAGGTCGTGGGGACGCAGGGTCGACTTTGGGTCGTCAACCTCAAGTGGCCCGAGGTCCTGGCCGCTTGGTTGACGCGGACCCTGCCGATCGGCAGCTTGGTGCAAGCTGTGTTGTCCAATGAGCGGATGCGACGTTTCCTGGACTTCACCCCAGGCGCGCGGGACCTCGTCGAGCTCAGCGCGATCGACGAGGCCGCGTCGCGTTGGGGGCGGGTGGTGGTGGATCTCCCGGCGTCTGGACACGCGTTTTCGATGCTCGATGTCACGCGGTCCGCGCTGAAGTTGTTCCGCGGCGGACCGGTGCGGCGGCGTGCCGAGGAGCTCCGCGCGCGCGTGACGTCGCCGCAGACCCGGTGCTTGTTCGTCGCCATCCCCGAATCGATGGTCATCAACGAGACGCTGGAGACCCGGGAACGCATGGCGTCCGCTGGGCTGTTGGGCTCGCGGCCGTTGGTCGTCCTCAACCGTGCTTGGTCGCCGACATGGTCGCCCGACGCGGTCCGCGCCTTGGCCGAGGCGCAAGCGTGCGCCGCCAGTGACCGCCACCCGGCGCCACCGGTCGTCGCTGCTTGGCTCTCTGAGGGAGCGTGGCGTCTGGATCGACAGCACGCCACCCAACGTGCGCACGAGCGGCTGTCCGAGGGCTTTGGCGCGGTCGATCTCGTCATCGAGCACGGCGCGCTCGGCTTGGTGCGCGCATGACCCTCAAGGCGACCTTGGCGCAAGCCCGCTTGCTGATGGTCGTCGGGTCGGGCGGTGTCGGCAAGACGACCACGTCGGCCGCGCTCGCGCTCGCTGCTGCACAGCAGGGGCGTCGCGTCGTGGTCCTCACCATCGACCCGGCCAAGCGTCTCGCCAACAGCCTCGGCTTGCAGCAGATGGGCGGGGAACCTACGCAAATCGATCTCTCGGCGCTCGGAGACAAGGTCGCACCCGGTGGGGCGATGTGGGCGTTGATGCTCGATGCGCGAGGAACGTTCGACGCGTTGATCGGTGCGGTTTCGCCCGATCCCGCGCTCGCTCGACGCATCCTCAACAACGGCGTGTACCAAGCGATGGCCGACGCCTTGGCAGGCAGCCAAGACTACATGGCGAGCGAGAAGCTGCACGACTTGTTGCGGGATGCTCGCTTCGATCTGGTCGTCGTCGACACACCACCCGTCGAGAACGCGCTCGATTTCCTCGAGAGCCCGGGTCGCGTCGTGCGGTTCCTCGACGAGAAGGTCGTGGGGTGGTTCGTCCCAGCGCAAGCCCCGCGTGGCACCCTTGCCGGGTTGGCGGCGCGCCTTGTGGCAGGTCCGGCGCGTGTTGTCCAAGGCCTGCTCGAAGCGGTGTTCGGGGTGGAGTTCGTCGCGGACTTCTCGGAGTTCATGACGCTCTTTCAGGCCCTGTTTCGGGGATTCCGTGAGCGACATGCGGCCGTGGCGGCCGATCTCATCGACCCGCGCACGCGTTTTGTCGTCGTCACGGCACCCACCGCGGCGAGCGTGCGGATCGCTTCGTTCTTTCACGCCGAGCTCGCCAAACGCGGTCTTGCGTACGCCGGGACGCTGATCAATCAGCTCCACGGTGTCGCGCCGAGCGCGTCCACGGAGGTGGTAGCTTGGCTGACCCAGAACCTCCCGCCGGCGTCGGCCGACCTGCTGGCATCGAGGCTGACCGAAGCCCACGCCGAGCGGCTCGTGCTCGCCGACGAGGAGCGACAACGGCTCGCCCCGCTCGCGCCCAAGATGGCGGCCGACGCAGCGAGCGG